>JANOEG010000453.1:0-1749 GCA_031413095.1 Burkholderiales bacterium
GGCAGGTCACTCGCGACGGCGGCTTGCAGCTTGCCCGCGGCCTGCTCGCTGTAGAGGTTCTTGGCGTCGAGGACCGGTGGCATGCCGGGCACCGTGACCACCGCAGGCGCCACCGGCGCAGCGGCCAAGGCCGGCGCGCTCGCCGCTTTGGGGGCCGTTTGCGCCCAGGCCAACGCCACCCAGCCGGTTGCCGCTGCCGTGGCGGCGCACAGGCCGAGCATCAGGACGCGTCTCATCGTGTTCATTCCATCGACATTCAAGGTTTCGACCGCGTGGATTGTGGCTTGCCGCTGCCCGCCTGGATCCGCGCGCGGATCGCTTCGACCGTGACGGCGACGATGCGATCCACGGCCTCGTTGGCGAGCAGGGCTTGCGCCCGGCTCGCATCACCATCGGCGCCCTCGCCCTGGCTCTTGGCAAGCCGGTCACTGCGCACCAGTGACGGATCGAGCGCCAGCATCAGCGACGTGTCGGCCAATCCGGCGTGGCGGCCGATCTGCGCATCGGTGAAGCCGCGCGCGCGCAAGGCTGCGGCAAGGTCAGCCGTGGAGGCGCGGTAGTACTCTGGCGCGGAGAACACACCCGGCACGCGCGCGGCCACACGCTCCAAGCTCTTGCGGTTGTCGCCGCTGTCGCCGAGCAGAACGACGTGCGCGAAGCCCGCACGCCGCAGGCTGCGCGCCGCGCTTTCGAGCGAAGCTTCGAACGCGCTTTCCGGGACGGTGATCGTGCCGGGCCAGCGCATGTGCCCCGTCGGCGGATCGATGTGCCCCTCGGGCACGTACGCCACCACCGGGGCCACGATCGCATTGCCGAGCTTCGTCGCAATCCGCTCAGCCAGCAGACGCACACGCACGTTGTGCTTGCCCAGCGCCATGTGCGCGCCGTTCTGCTCGGTGCCGCCGATCGGAACCAGCACGACCGTCGCACCCGCAGCGATGCGGTCGCGCAGCTCGGGCCAGGTCAGATCGTCGAGCTGCAGCGACAGCGCATCAGCACTCGCTGCGCTGGCAAGCAAACACAGTGCAACGCAAACGGCGCGCCGAACGCTACTCGTCATCGCCGCCCAGAATGCCACCCAGCAAGCCGCCGCCCACCAACCCGCCAAGCACTCCGCCCTCTTCGCGAGAACCGCCGCGTTGCGGCGCGGCTGCGAAGACGCGCGATGCCAGGCGAGAGAACGGCAGCGATTGCAGCCAGACCGTTCCCGGCCCCGTGCACTTGGCAAAGAACAAACCTTCGCCACCAAACAGCGCCGTCTTGATCTTGCCGACGAACTGGATCTCGAAGTTGACGTTGGGTGTCAGCGCGACCACGCAGCCGGTGTCGATGAACAGCGTCTCGCCGGCCTGCAACTCGCGCTTGACGATCGAGCCGCCGGCATGGACGAAGGCCAGGCCGTCGCCTTCCAACTTCTGCATGATGAACCCCTCACCGCCGAAAAAGCCGACGCCGAGCTTCTTCTGGAAGAAGATGCCGAGAGACACCCCGCGCGCGGCGCAGAGGAAGGCATCCTTCTGGCAGATCAGCATGCCGCCGAGCTGCTTCAGATCCATCGCCAGGATCTTGCCCGGGTACGGCGCGGCAAAGGCCACACGCTGTTTGGCGCGCGCGTTGTTGGTGTAGACCGTGGTGAACAACGACTCGCCGGTGACCAGGCGCTTGCCGGCGCCGAGCAGCTTGCCGAACAAGCCGCTGCCCTGACTGGCCGAGCCGTCGCCGAAGATGGTGTCCATGCCGATGCCGGCT
>JANOEG010000454.1:0-17107 GCA_031413095.1 Burkholderiales bacterium
GAGCCTCGACGCTGCCTTGTCGCGCGTGGCCTGGCAGCGCGCGCCCGACCGCTGGGCGCTGATCGCCACCACCGATTTTCTCGCCCGCAGCTTCACCTGGAACGCGCCGGGCCTGGACACGCTGCGCGGCGTCGGCTTGGCCGTGCTCAACAAGCTGCCCTTCGTCAAGGACGCCTTGGCGCGACAGTTGATGTTCGGTCAGCGCTGACGTGAAATGGCCCCCACGTCGCTTCGCTCCTGCCCCCGCCGAGGGGCGGTCAGTGGCTTCGGGCGGCCGGGCGCCACTGACATGACGACACGCCGCGCTGTCGTCGCGATCGCACTGGTCGCCACCAGTACCTGGGGCGCGCCCGGCTCGCGCACGGCGGCAGAGGTCGAACACCTGTTGGCCTACCTGAGCGCCTCGAGCTGCCACTTTCAGCGCAATGGCGAATGGCACGACGCGGCAACGGCGGCGCGCCATCTGCGCGAGAAGTACGAGGTCATGCTGCGGCGCGATCTCATCACGACGGCGGAGTCCTTCATCGAGCGCGCCGCCTCCCGCAGCAGCATGAGCGGCCAGCCCTACCTGGTGCGCTGTGCGCCAGCAGCATCCGTGCCCAGCGGCAACTGGTTTGGCGCCGAGCTGCGGCGTCACCGTCAGCCGCCGCCACGCTGAATTTGAATCAGGGTCAGAGCAGCGATTCGGGCACGAAGGGTCGCAACAGCCAGGGTTTCAGCCGCAACCACCAGGTCGCGTCAGGCTCGTCGTTGAGCACGATCTCATTTTCGCCGTCGCTGCCCAGCCATTGACAGGCGCCGTCGGGGCCGAGGCGCAGCCGGAAGGCGCTCTCCAGCCGATCGACATCGATCACACGCACCAGTTCGCGCGCCAACTGAGGGCTGTGGATGACCGCGCCGAGTTCGGTGTTGATGGTCGCCGAGCGCGGGTCCAGGTTCATCGAGCCGACGAAGATCGTGCGCCGATCGACGACTGCCAGCTTGGCATGCAGCCGCCCGAGCGACGAGCCGAACAGGTTCTGGCGGCGGTTGCGCTGCACGCGCGAGGCGCCTATCTCGTAGAGATCCACACCCAAGGCGAGCATCGGGTCGCGGTAGCGGCTGTAGCCAATGTGCACCGTCGGCTCGTCGGTGGCGCCGAGCGAGTTGGTTAGCGCCACCACGCGCACATTGCGCGATCGAAGCTCGGCGAACAGCGCCATGCCGGAGACTCCTGGCACCAGGTAGGGTGACGAGATCTGTACCTCCTGACGGGCCATGCGCAGCGCCTCGAAGACGTTGTAGGTGACGCTGGTTTCCTGCAGCTCGCCGCCGGCCTCGCCATCGAAAGGCTTGTCCGGGTGGTCGGCGAAGACGTAGGCGTCTGCCAGCGCCAAGCCCAGGCGGCCGTCGTCCAGGTCGTCGGCCAGCGGCCCGTAGCCGAGCATGTCCGTCGGCGGCAGCGGCCCCGGTGGTGGCGTTTGCGCGGGGCCGGTGCGGTCGTCGAACCATCGGCGCAGCGCCTCGGCGTCGACATCGCCGCGCACGACATCCTGGATCGGGTGCACCGCGTCGGCATTCCAGTAGCGGTCGAACAGGCTCTGCAGCGGCGCGACAACGAAGCCGACCGCGAAGGCGTCGAGGTCGATGAAGTTGCTGCTCTCAGTGGCGCGGCGGAAGTACTCGTTGGCGACGTTGCGCCCGCCGATCACCGCCATCGCGCCGTCGGCGACGAACAGCTTGTTGTGCATGCGGTGATTGACGCGCTTCCAGTCGCCAACCGAGGCCAGGAAGCGCGCCGCCTGCCCCTGACCGCGAAGACAGCAGAACGGATTGAACAGCCGAACCTCGACGTTGTCGTGCGCGGCGAAGGCCCGGAACAGCTTCTCCTTGCCGTGGTGGGTGTAGAAATCGTCGATCAGCAGACGCACGCGCACGCCGCGCGCTGCCGCATCGCGCAGCGCACGCAGCAGCCAGCGGCCGGTCTCGTCGTCTGCCCAGTGGTAGTACTGGGCGTCGATCGAAACTTCGGCGCGGCGCGCCAACTGGACCCGCGTGTCCAGCGAGAACTGGCCCAGCGGCAGCAGGCGAAAGCCCGATTGATCGGCCGCCCGCGGAAAGTTGCCAGCGATTCGGCCGAGCGTGGTGGCGTCGCTGCGCGGGATCGCTTCGCTGACCGGCGCCATCGGCTCGCGGGCCGGCAGCGAGGCGCAGCCGCCGAGCGCCAGAGTGAGCAGCGCCGCCCCGGCTGTCAGCATGCGGCGCCATCGCGACAACGAAGGGAGTGAGCGGCTGGGCAGGGGCATCTTGTGTTCTCGGTGGCTTTGTCATGTCGCCGCCGCAGCCTCGAACTTACGCAGGCCAGCGTGTAAGAACCGGCGGCCCACACCGACTGCATGAAAGCAATCGTGCGCGCAGCGCCATCGCACCGAGGAAGCTCTACATGGATCGACGATCTTTGCTGGCGGCGATGGCCATCTTGCCCTGGACCAGCCAGCACGCGTGGGCTGCGCTGGACGTGGGCGAGCGGGCGCCGGACTTCACGCTGCCGGCGGCGCGCGCCGGACGGCCCTTCAGTTACTCGCTGTCGGCTGCGCTCGCGCAAGGCCCGGTGGTGCTGTACTTTTTCCCGCTGGCGTTCTCGCAAGCGTGCTCGATCGAGGCCCACAGCTTTGCCGAAGCGATGCCGCAGTTCGAGGCCCTCGGCGCTTCCGTGGTCGGTGTGTCTGCCGATGCGGTCGATGTGCTCGAGCGCTTCTCGGTGCAGGCCTGCAACGGCCGTTTTCCAGTGGCCTCAGACCCGGCGTTGAAAGTCGTCGGCCTGTTCGACGCCGTGATGCAGACGCGGCCGGACCACGCCAACCGCGTCAGCTTCGTCATCGCACCGGACGGGCAGGTGATCCATGTCTACCAGAGCCTCAACCCGGCGCGCCATGTCGAGCGCACGCTGGCGGCCCTGCACGAATGGAGACGCGGTGTGCCGAAGCAGCCGTAGACGCTATCGCTGTGACAGCCGCCGATGCTCGAGCGCCGGCAACTGTCGCCGCACGGCCGCCAGCTTCGCGCTGTCGATCTCGGCGATGACCACGCCCTCGCCTTCGGCCTGCACCGCGAGCACCTCGCCCCACGGATCGACGATCATGCTGTGGCCCCAGGTGCGGCGGCCGTTCTCGTGCGTGCCGCCTTGTGCGGCGGCGAGTACATAGCACTGGTTCTCGACCGCGCGCGCGCGCAGCAGCAGCTCCCAATGCGCGCGGCCCGTCGTGTAGGTAAAAGCGGCGGGCACGCTCAAGACATCGCAAGGCGGCGTGCACAGCGCGCGGTAGAGCTCGGGGAAGCGCAGGTCGTAGCAGACCGACAGGCCGACGCGCAGCGCACCGGCCTGCACCGCCACCGGCTCGCTGCCGGCTTCGAGCACGCGGGCTTCGTCGTAGCTTTCGCGCTCGGTGGCGAAGCGGAACAGATGGATCTTGTCGTAGCGCGCTGCGAGCGTGCCGTCTGGCGCGAAGACGCAGCAGGCATTGCGCGCGCGCTCTGGCGTGGCGCCGCGCAGCGGCAGCGTGCCGCCGATCAGCCACAGGCCGTGTTGCTTGGCCTGCTGCGACAGGAATGCCTGGATCGGTCCGTCGCCGGGCGTTTCGGCGTGGGCGAGCTTGTCGGTGTCGCGCTGGCCCATCAAGCAGAAGTACTCGGGCAGAGACACCAGATGCGCCCCTTCGCGGGCCGCTTGCCCGATCAGCCGCGCCGCCGCGTCGAGGTTGCGATCGACGTCAGGCGTGGACACGGTTTGCAGGGCAGCGATCCTCATCTCGGGTCTTTCAAGACGGCGCCTTCGGCGCCGAGGCCGCCGCCGCAGGCACCGACGCAGGCGAGTCGAAGTCCGGCAGCGGTGCATCGAGCTTGCGCTCCACGCGCTCGACCTTCGGCTCGGCCCAAGAGCCCTGGACCGTGAACTCACGCGTGCTCGCCGCCATCAGCGGCCGGCGCAGGAAGAGCTGGGCAACGAAGCTGCCCAGACCGACCGCCGGGTTGATCACGGCGTAGGCCAGCGAGGCCGTGCCGGCATTGATCTCGGGCACGACGATGACGCGCAGATCCTGTGTTTCACGCTGCAGATCGGCGCTGCCTTCCATCAGCACGGCCGCCTGGACGCCGCGCAGTCGCAGGTTGCGCGTCGCTGCCACGCCGTCGTCGATGGCGACGTCGCCGGTAACGTTGTCGAAGGCAAAACCTTCCTGAAAAACGTCGCGGAAGTCCAGGGCCAGGCGGCGCGGCAGCGACTGCAGGCTGAGCACCGAAAACAGTCGCGCCGCACCGGCCCCGGCTTTGAGGAACTGGCCGTTGTCGAGCGCGATGCTGAGCTTGCCGTCGAGGCTCGGCACGTGAAACGCCAGCGGCGAGCCGGCCCACGACACCTGCCCGGCGACTCGCCCCCTGCCGCCGCGCAACGTGCCGGCAAAACCAAGGCGCTCCATGAAGACGCCGCTGTCGGCCAGATCGAGTTTGAAATCCATCACCATGCGCGGCGACGCGCCGGCTTGCCACTGGCCGCTTCCAGTCAGTTGCGCTTCGGGATTGGTCAGCGCGAGTTTGTTCAGGCGCCACTCGCGGGCGCCGCGGTTGACGCCTTCGATCTCGATGCGGCCGAGCTTCTTGCCGCGCAGCTCGAAGTTGTCGATGACGATGTCGAGCGCTGGCACGGTGGCCGGCGCTTCTGCCAGCAGGCTTTCGACCGTGCTGGCTTCTGCGGGTGGCAGCGCCAGGCGTGCCAGGCGCGCATAGACGCGGCCCGGATTGGCAGCGCCCGTGCTGGCGCGGTACTCGACGTAGCCGGCGAGTTGCTCGGCGTCGATGCTGCCGCGCCAGTTGCCGTCGGCGCCGTCCTGGCTGACGCCGAGAACAAGATTGTTCAGGCGCCGACCGCCGGAGACGACAGACTGTGCGCGCAACGCGACCACGCGCGGCAGGTAGCCACCAGCGTCTCGGGATGCGGTGCCGGCAAGCGGTACCGCCACGTCACTTGGGAGGGTCGCGCGATCGAGCGTCGCCTCCCACGCATCGCCATCGACGGCACCCAATGCCAGCACTGCCTGCACACCGCGTTCAGGCAGCGTGGGCAGCGGCTCCTGCACACCGATGGCGCCGCGCAGCACCAACGGCACGCCGTCATCGCGAGACAGGTCGCGCTGGTACTGTGCCGAAATCACGTTGCCGAGTTCGACGCGCAGGCTGTCGCGCAGCGGCCCTTCCGCGGCGATGCGCGTTTCGACGCGCAACGGCCAGGAGGCGTCGGCGGCCTTCTTCAGCGGCGCCGGCAGATCCAGCGCCAAACCGGTCAGCGGACTCGTCAGCGTGAACTCGCTGCGTCCGCGCACAAACCCCAGGGCCAGCCGGTAGGGCGTCTGACCCGACGCCGAAGCCGCCAGACGGGCCAACACACCCAGCTCGGGCGCTTGTCGCAGCGCTTCGGCCGTGGCCACACCTTGGCCATTGAAGCGCAAGCCGCCGTCCTGCTGCGTGCCGCCGTCGAAGGTGGCCTCGCCACCCATCACGCGCGCCGTGGCGCCGGCGACGCTGAATCCTTTCTGGGTGAAGCTGACGCGCCCTTTGGCCGCAGCCAGCAACGGTGTCTCACGCGTCAGGCGGACGTCGTTGCCAGTCAGTTGCACCGCCCCTTGCACGCTGCTGCGCTCGAGATCGCCTATCGGCAGTTCGAGCGCGAGCTTGAGATCGGCCGGGCCACTGGCCGTGGCTGCGCGCAAGGCATTGCCGGTCCAGCCGCCGACCGGCGAGCTGTTGACGTAGCGCAGCAGGTCGGACAACGGACCACGGGCCTCGCCGTCGATCTTCAGCACCGGTTTGTTGAGTTCGCGGATGCTGCCGTTGACCTTGGACAGCTCGACAGCCCACAACCGCGCCTGCGCGTTGCGGATCTCCATCGTGTTGCGGTCGAAGACCAGGTCGCCGGACACGCGTGAGAACGCCGGCCAAGGCGAAGGCTCGCCGTCGTTGCCGGGCACGTAAGCCAACTCGCCGTCTTCGACGCGCGCACTGACGCGGAACTCGCCGCCAGGCACCACCGGTTGAGGCTGCCCTGGCAACGTGTACGGCACAAAAGGAAAGTCGAACAGGTCGCCTTTGACGGTGACGGTGGCGCTGGCCACACGCCCATCGCGCACCGCACGTTCGAGATAGCGTCGCGTGTCGGGCAAGCCCAGCGGCAGGTAGCGCGCGACCGCGGCGGCGCGACCGCGCACCAATTGCGCCGAGATGTCGAGCTGCCCCGGGAAGCGCCCGCCGCGCGCGAACCCGGCCCCCGCGCCACTGCGCCAGACCGCCTTCGCAAGCTGTCCTTGCACATCTGCATTGGCGAACTGCGTCTCGGCCGCCGTGACTTCAATCGCCGGCGGCGCGCCCGCAGCTTGCGGCGTGATGCGCCACGCCAGCTTCGTGCCGAAGGTGTCGAAGGCCACCTCGGGGCGCTCGAACAGGCCCGGGAAGATCAGCGCGCCCTTGTTCAGCGCGAGCTGCGCGCGGCCGCCAATTTCACTGGCCTCGATGTCCAGCGTGGCATTGCGCCACCCGGGCCGGCCCAGGCGATTGGCATCGGCTGCTGGCTTGGCCGCGACCGACAGGGCGCTGCCTTGCGCCTTCAACTGGTAGGTGCGCGGCGCATCGAGCGGCCCGTCCCAGCGCGCGCTCAGGTTGTTGATCTGACCGCTGGGCGCCAGCTCGGCGAGCAACTGGTTGACAGCCGCGCCGAGCGGCAATTGCGCCGCAAGTGCCGCCAGCGCGCCAATGTCGAGCCGGTCAGCCGTGAACTCGCCGCCGTCGAATGCCAGGACCACCGCCGAAGCGCCGCTGGCCACCGGCTCGCTTTCGCGCGCCGGCTCGCGTTCGCGCAGCGCCAGATTCCAGCGTGAGGCCGGCCAATCAATGCCGCCGCTGGCAAAGGCCAGCCGCTCGGCGGCAAAGCGCAGCGTGCGGCCATCGCGCGCGGCACTGACGCGGCCCTGCAGCCGCTCCAGCGGCAGTGCTTGTGTGGTGCGGCCGGGAAAACGCAGAGTGACCTGACGCAAGGCCACGTCGGCCTGGACCGACTGCAGTTGACCCTCGGCGACCTCGACCCAGGCCCGCAACGCGCCCTCGCCCTCCGGCACATCCACCGGCATCGCCGGCAGCCAGGGCCGCAGCGCAGCGGCATCGGCATGCGGCAGTTCTGCGAAGGCGGTACCGCTCCAGCGCCGCCAGTCGCTGCGCTGGGCCAGGAGCGGCTGGCGAAACTCGCCTTGGAGCGTGAAGCGCCTGCCCACCGGCGTCGGCGGCGTGGCGTCGAGTCGCCACTCGTGGCGGGCCAGACCATTGCGCAGCACCAGGTCCACTGCCGACAACTCGAGCGGCGGCGCCGCTTGCCGCTCGTCAATCCAGCGCAGGCGGCCGTTGCGCACCGCGATCTCGCGCTGCGCCAGCAGCCAATCGGTGCCGGCGCCGTCGCTGTCGTCATCGGAGCCGCCGGCGCGGACCTCGATGCCGGCAACGAAGATCCGGCCCGCACTGTCGCGCCGCACTTCGAGCGCCGCGCCATCGACATGCAACTGCTCGAAACGCAACTGCCAGCCCAGCAGCGAGCGCGCCGACAAGGTGGCGCTGACCCGCGGCAGGCGCAGCGCCTCGCCCGCCGCCGCCTGCGTCGCGCCGCCGCGCGGCGCCAGCACCACATCGTCGAGTTCGATCAGCGGCATCCAGCCGCTCGATTGCACGCGGATGGCACCGATCGTCACGGGAACACCGAGCGCGGCACTGGCCCGCTGCTCGATCTGCGGCTTCCACTGGCCGACGCGCGGCACAATGCCCCACTGCAGAGTCAGCCATGCCAGCAGCAATAAGCTCCATGCTGCAAAGACGGCTGTGAAGGCGACGCGCCACGCCAGCCGCCAGCCGCGGTGGCTGCGGCGCTCAAGGCGCGGCGCCGAGGCGTCGGGAGCGGAGTGGGTGGAGGACACGAAGATGAGGCAGCAGGCAGTGGGTGTCGTGGCAGCGCGCGCAGCGCGTGCCACCGGATCAGGTCTTGCAACGCCTGGCCCAGCCTCTTCGAGGACAAGCGCGAGGCAATCTAGCACAGGCCCGTTGTGTGGCCGTTGCAGGCCAGGGCGTAGCAAGACGTGACGCTCGACACGACCCTGGGCCTGCCACCGGCCGCCAGCGCCGAGCACAGCCGCTTCGTGCAGCGCGTGCGCCGACGCTACGGCGAATTGCTGGCGCTGCTGGCTCCCGGTGCTCCGGATGCGGCATCGATCGGCGCGCTGATCGAAACGCTGATGGGCCGTGGACATGCGCTGCCAGCGGCGCTGCGCATGGCGCGCCACCTCGTCATCGAGCGCCTGGCGGTGATCGACGTCGAACAAGACGCGCCGCTGTCGTCCGTGACCTCGGCCATGACGTCGTTGGCCGAGGTGTCGCTGGAAGCCGCGCTCGCCGATGCGCTGCAAGACACAGCCACGCGCCACGGCCTGCCGCGCACCGTGGCCGGCGCGCCGATCGACTTCTGGATCGTCGGCATGGGCAAGCTCGGCGCGCGCGAGTTGAACGTGTCGTCGGACATCGATCTGGTGTACGTGTACGAGGACGACGGCGTCACCGATGGCGCCGAGAGCGCGAGCGAAGGTGCCGGGCCGCCCCAAGCCGTAGCGATGGCCCCCTCGGGGGGCGCGGCGACGCAGTCGCCGGAGGGCTCCATTTCGGCGCATGAGTTTTTTGCGAAGGTGGCGCGCAAGTTGTACGCGCTGATCGGCGACGTCACCGACGACGGCATCGTCTTTCGTGTCGACCTGGCGCTGCGGCCCAACGGCAACTCGGGCCCGCCAGTGGTCAGCCTGACGATGCTCGAAGAGTACTTGCAGACGCAGGGCCGTGAGTGGGAGCGCTTTGCGTGGTTGAAGAGCCGCATCGTCGCGCCTCGCGCGGCGGTGACGAGCGGGCGCGCGCTGGCGCTGCGGTCGCTGATCACGCCGTTTGTCTATCGGCGCTACCTCGACTACGGCGTCTTCGAAGGGCTGCGCCAGCTACACGGCAAGATCCGCGAAGAAGCGCAGCGCCGCGCCGCGGGCCGGCCCGAGCGCAGCAACGACGTCAAGCTCTCGCGCGGCGGCATCCGCGAGATCGAGTTCATCGTGCAATTGCTGCTCGTCGTGCGCGGCGGCCAGTTTCCCGAGATCCGCACGCGCTCGACGCAGAAGGCCTTGCAGCGCTTGGCCGCGCGCGGCCTGATGAAACCGGCCACGGCCGAGCGCCTGGGTGAGGCCTACACTTTTCTGCGCCGCGTCGAGCACCGCATCCAGTACCTCGACGACCAGCAGACGCATTTGTTGCCGGGCGCCGACGAAGACCTCGGCTGGATCGCGCGTTCGCTGGGCCTGTTGTGCAACGCCGATGCATGCGAGCTGCTCGACCGCCTGGGCGCCGTGCGCGAGCTGGTGGCCACCGAATTCGACGCGCTGCTGCACGAGGGCCGCGGCGTGGCGGCTACCAACGACAACGGCAGTTGCAAGAGCTGCGGGCCAGGGCCGCAAACGATCGACAGCGACGAGTTTCTCGATCACTTGCCGCCGACGCTGGCCACGCGCACCCGTAGCTGGGCCGCCAGCCCGCGCGTGCAGTCGCTGCGCGATGCGAGCAAGCAGCGCCTGGCGCGCCTCGTGCAGCGCGCTGCGGAGAGCGTCACGCAGGGCCATTGCAGTGAAGATGCGGCGCTGCGCTTCATCGACTGGGTCGAGCCTTTATTGCGACGCGAAAGCTACCTCGCGCTGCTCGTCGAGCGGCCCGAGGTGCAGCAGCGCTTGTTGCGCTTGCTCGGCCTGGCGCGCTGGCCAATGCGCTACCTGATGCAGCACCCCGGAGTGATCGACGAGCTGGCCGACTCGCGCATGGTCGCCGGCCGCTTCGATCGCGCGGAACTGGCCTCCGAACTCGACGAGCGCCACGCAGCTTGGCAACGTTCCGGCGAGGCTGGCGAAGAAGCGCTGCTCGACACGCTGCGCCGCGCCCATCATGCCGAAGTTTTTCGCACGCTGGTGCGTGATGTCGAAGGCCGCTTGACGGTGGAACAGGTGGCCGACGACCTGTCAGCGCTGGCCGATGCGGTGCTCGAATGCTCGCTGCGCTGGGCCTGGTCGCAGTTGAAGCAGCGCCACCGCGACGAACCGCAGTTTGCAGTTGTCGCCTACGGCAAGCTCGGCGGCAAAGAGCTGGGCTACGGCAGCGACCTCGACGTGGTCTTTGTCTTCGATGACCATGACGAGCCCGACACCGACCGCGCGTTCGAGGTCTATGGCGCCTTCGTGCGCCGGCTGATCACGTGGCTGACGGTGCGCACGTCGGCCGGCGAACTGTTCGACATCGACACGGCGCTGCGGCCGAACGGCAATTCGGGCCTGCTCGTCACGTCGATCACGTCGTTCGAGCAGTACCAGCGCGGACGCGGCAGCAACACCGCGTGGACGTGGGAACACCAGGCTCTGACGCGGGCGCGCTGCTGCGCCGGCCCGCCGGCGCTGGCGGCCCGCATCGAGGCCCTGCGCAAAGAAGTGCTGGCAGCGCCGCGCGATGCGGCGGCGTTGCGCCACGAGGTGCTGGCGATGCGCGACAAGTTGCGTGCGGCACGGCCGGTGAAGGCCGGCCTGTTCGACGTCAAGCACAGCGCCGGCGGCATGGTGGACGCCGAGTTCGCCGTGCAGTGGCTGGTGCTCGCGCACTCGGCCACCCACCCGCAGTTGCAGGGTAACGTCGGCAACATCGCCCTGCTGCAGCGTGCCGAGGAGGCCGCGCTGTTGCCGCGCGGCGTCGGCGTGGCGGCCGCCGACGCCTACCGCGATCTGCGCCGCGCGCAGCACCGCGCGCGGCTCGACGAGCAGCCAACGCAGTTCCCGACCGACGCGCTGGCCGCGCAGCGCGACGCCGTGCTGGCCCTCTGGCGCGCCGTGTTCGCGTGACGCGTTTGCCCCGCGGCAACGCGATGTGGATGGGACTGGCCGTGATGCTGGCGGCGCTGGCGGCCGCACTCTGGTTCGCGCCGCGCAGCGCCCTCGACTGGCAGCCGACGCTCGCATTCACGCAACCGTGGCGGTTGTGGAGCGCGGCCTTCGTGCATTGGACGCCGTGGCACTTGGGCGCCAACCTGCTCGGTTGCGCCGTTGTCGCCGCGTTCGGCATGGCCGCGCGTGTGCCTACGCGCGCCACAGTGGCATGGCTGATGGCCTGGCCGCTGTCGCATGCCGCGCTGGCGCTGCAACCGCTGCTGACGAGCTATGGCGGTCTGTCGGGTGTACTGCATGCCGGCGTGGCAATCGCAGCGTGGCATCTGCTGCGGCACAACACCGGGTCACGGCGACGGATCGGCGCGGCCGTGGCGCTTGGGCTGGTGATCAAGCTGCTGCTGGAAAAGCCTTGGGGCGCACCGACGCAGACGATGGCGGGGTGGGACTTTGCCGTGGCGCCGCTGGCACACGCGACGGGCGCAGTAGCCGGCATGGTTTGCGCCGGCCTGGTGGATGCTTCGGCGAGAGCAAAGCCATGAGTCAGGCTGGTGTGCGCCGCGAGCGCCTCGATGCGCTGGCCATCGGCCTGTTGATCACCTGCTGCGCGCTGTGGGGCTTGAACCAGGTGGCGGCCAAAGCGGCACTGGCAGACGTGCCGCCGTTGACGCAGGCGGCGCTGCGCTCGGCAGGCGCCGCTTTGCTGGTCTTGTGCTGGGCCAAGGCGCGCGGCATTGCCGTCTTCGAGCGCGACTCGACGCTGCGCGGCGGGCTGTTCGCCGGCGCGCTGTTCGCTGCCGAGTTCGCCTGCATCTTTGTCGGCCTGCAGTTCACCAGCGCGTCGCGCATGGTGGTCTTCATCTACCTGGCGCCGTTCATCGTTGCGCTGGGCATGCCGCTCGTGTCACGCGGTGAGCGCTTGAGCACCTTGCAATGGATCGGCTTGGCGACGGCGTTTGCCGGCGTGGCCTGGGCCTTTGCTGAAGCGTTTTCGCAAACTGCGGCAGCGCCCGCGCGGCAATGGCTCGGCGATGCGCTCGGTGTGGCCGCCGCGCTGTTCTGGGGTGCGACCACGCTCGCCATCCGAGCCACGCCACTGAGCAGCGCGAGCGCAGAAAAGACCCTGCTCTACCAACTCGCCGTGTCGGGCCTGCTGCTGGCGCTGGCCGCGCCACTGGCAGGCGAATCCTGGCCGGTGCGGTGGAGTGCGTTGTCGATCGGCTCGCTCGCGTTCCAGACGGTGATCGTCACGTTTGCCAGCTACCTGACCTGGTTCTGGCTGATGCGCCACTACCCGGCGACGCGCATCTCGGCCTTCGTGCTGCTGACGCCGGTATTCGGGCTGGCCGCGGGCGTGGGCCTGCTTGGCGAGCCACTGACCTTGCGGCTGGTGGTGGCGCTGGTCGCGGTCGTGATCGGTTTGTTGCTGGTCAACCGGCGCTAAGCTGGCGCCTTCAAGGAGACATCATGACTCTCACGCTGTGTGGCTTTGCGCTGTCGAACTACTACAACAAGGTCAAGCTCGTGCTGCTCGAAAAAGGGTTGCGCTTCGACGAAGAGGTGCTGACCTTTGAGCTGCTGAAGGGCGAGGCGGCGCGCGCGGCCTCGCCGATTGGCAAGGTACCGTTCCTGAAAACGCCGCAGGGCACGCTGTGCGAGAGCGCGGTGATCGCCGAGTACCTCGAACAGCTGGCGCCGACGCCGGCGCTGATGCCCTCCGATCCCTGGGCCGCAGCCAAGGTGCGTGAGATGACGCAGTTCCTCGAGCTGCATTTGGAACTGGTGGCGCGCGAAATTTACGGCGAGGCCTTCTTCGGCGCGCCGCCGTCGAGCGACGCGCACAAGGCCCGCGTGCGCAAGCTGCTGGATCGCAACATCCCCGCGTACAAACAACTTGTGCGCTTCGCGCCTTATGCAGCGGGCGAGCAGTTCACGCTCGCTGACTGCGCCGCCTACGTGCATCTGCCGGTGGTGGCAATGGCGGCCAAGGCCATCTATGGCGAAGACCTCGTGGCCGGCCACGGCATCGACTGGAAGGCGTACGTCAAGCGCATCGCCGCCGAACGGCCGTCGGCACAGCGCGTCGATGCCGACCGCAAGGCCGACCAGGCACGCACGCTGGCCGCGGCGCAGGCCAGCGGCTACAAGGCCTGAGAAGGGTCAGGCTGCAGCCGAACCGGGCTCGGTCTGAGGCGCCAGCGCGCGCAACAGCTCTTTGCGATAGCGATTGAGTTCCTGCACGCTGGCAAAACTGCGCTCGAACAGCAGCGACAGGTTGTGCAAGATGCGCTCGACGACCTTGGTTTCCCAAGCCGCATCGAACTGGATCTGTTTGTCCAGCCAATGCTCCAACCACTCCGGGTTGGGCATGCGGCTTTGCACGGTGTCGCGCGGAAACAGCTTCTGGTTGACATGCAGGTTGGTCGGGTGCAAAGCCCGCGCGGTGCGGCGCGCGCTGGCCATCAGCACACCGACCTTGGCGAACGCGGCGCGCGCTTCGTCACCGAAGCGGCCCATGGCGCGCTTCATGTAGCGCAGGTAGGCGCCGCCGTGGCGTGCTTCGTCGCGGGCCAGGGTTTCATAGATCGCCTTGATGACCGGCTCGGTGTGCCACTCGGCGGCTCGCCGGTACCAGTGGTTCAAGCGGATCTCGCCGCAGAAATGCAGCATCAGCGTTTCGAGCGCCGGCGCCGGGTCGAACTCGAAGCGCACCTCGTGCAGTTCAGCCTCGGTCGGCACCAGGTCAGGCCGGAAACGGCGCAGGTACTCCATCAGCACCAGCGAGTGCTTCTGCTCTTCGAAGAACCAGACGCTCATGAAGGCCGAGAAGTCGCTGTCCTCGCGGTTGTCGCGCAGGAACATCTCGGTCGCCGGCAGGGCCGCCCACTCGGTGATGGCGTTCATCTTCACCGTCTGCGCCTGCTCTTCGCTGAGCAGACTGGCATTGAAGCCGGCCCACGGGATGTCGTGCTCCATGTTCCACCGCACCGATTCGAGCTGTTTGAAGAGTTCGGGGTAGAGCATCGTGGTCCCGTCGTGGTCTTCTCGTGAGAGCCGGATTCTAGGCAGGACGGGCATGCCCCCGGGCGTCGCGGTGCCTATGCTGCATCCGGGTGGCGCTGACGCCATTCGGACAGCGCCGCGGCCACCTGTTGCAGCGCCGGAATCACACGCATGCCGTCGATGGCGCGCCGCTGCAGCACCGGGGCGCTGCCCCCTGCCCACAACTCGATCGCTGTCGGCAGCTTGGATCGCAGTTCGACCAGGCCGTCGATGACGCTGTTGGGGTTGGTGCAGCCCGTATAGCTGAGCGCCACCACTTCGACATCGTGTGCAGTGGCTGCGCGCACGATGTCCCAGACCGGCGTCTGCACGCCCAGTGAAATGCAGCGGCAGCCTTCAAGCGACAGCACGGCCTCGGCCATCAACAGGCCCAGGCCGTGCGGCTCGCCCGTGACCGTGGCCAGCAATACACGCGGCCGCCCGGCCCCTGCCGGGGGCAGGTTATAGACGGCGTTGCGCAGCACCACCTGCACCGACTCGGTGTAGACATGCTCCTGGAAAACTTCTATGCGGCCCTGCATCCAAGCCTCGCCGACCTGCACATTCAGTGGCGCGACCACGTCCAGCACGAAATGGCCCAAACCCACTCGCGACAGGGTCCGCGCCAGCAAGCGGCGCAAGCCTTCGACGTCATTGCTGCTGACGGCTTGCATGAACGCGCTCAGATCGGTCGGCGCGGGGGCCGAAGCCGTCGCATCGCGCGGCACTGCAGGCAGGCCCACTGTGAACGCCAGGCGCTCGACATCTTCAGGCGCCATCGGGACGACACGGCCCGGGCGGTGGCCGGCGTCGAGCAGACGCTTGATGGTGCGCAACCGTTCGACCTGGCCAAACGGATAGCTGCGCTCGCCCAAGGTGTCGCGCTCAGGCATCGGGAAGCCGTAGCGGCGCTCCCAGACGCGCAACGTGTCCTTCGACAGGCCCGTGTCGCGCTCGACGGCTGCGATCGACAGGGTGACCGGCTTGGCGGAATAAGGCGTTTGCATCGAAAATCCTACAGATTGACCATCATCTGCACTGGACACAATATAGTCGAGAGGAGAATGGTTGACTTGGACAAAGTTGCTGCAACGGACATCTTGGCACTGAGTCCACAGGCGTGATCACTCGCCCAAAAAAAGCCGTGACAGCAATGATACTTGTTGGTAAATTTTTGAACTTGTTAGTTCAATTTAACCCGAACTCACCATGCCTTCGACACACGCAGTTGCAACCTCGGTGGGGAACTCTTCCACCGAAAAGCCTGTCCATGCGAAGGTAACGTTTTCAATGCTGCGCAGCCTTCCAGTTCGTCTGGCTGCAATCCCTGAGCGCTTCTCCTCCTCCTCCCTCCCTCCCTCCTTCGCTCCGGGGCGCCGCGCAGCAGTCTTTACACCCAGGGCCACCGCCACTACATGCGGTGGCCCTTCGTTTTTGGCGGGCGGCTGAGCGATGCGTCGCGATCAGCGCCGTCTCGCAGTGGTCGGATCCGGCATCTCCGGGCTGGCCGTCGCACATGGCCTCGCCAAGGAGGCGCATGTCACGCTGTTCGAGAGTGACGATTGGTTTGGCGGCCACGCCCACACGGTGAATCTGCAGCTTGAGGGTGTCCAGCATGGCGTGGACACCGGTTTCCTCGTCTTCAACGAGCGTACCTACCCGCAGCTGATCCGCCTGTTTGCGCAGCTCGGCGTCGAAACCGCACCTTCGGAAATGTCGTTCTCGGTGCAGTCGCCGGCCACCGCCTGGGAGTGGTGCGGCAATGACTTGAATGGCGTTTTCGCGCAGCGCGGCAACCTGGTGTCGCCGCGCTTCTGGTCGATGCTGGCCGACATCGTTCGCTTCAACCGGTTGACGACGGCGCTGGCGCAGCAGGAGGCCGAACTCGACGAGCCGATCGGCGACTTCCTCGACCGCAACCGCTTCGGCGCTGCCTTCCGAGACGGCTACTTCCTGCCGATGATCGGCTGCATCTGGTCCTGCCCGACCGATCAAATGCTGCGCTTTCCGATCGGCACGATGGTCCGCTTCTGCCACAACCACGGCTTGATCCAACTGACAAACCGGCCGCCATGGCACACGGTACGCGGCGGCTCGAAGCACTACGTCGAGAAGATGCTTGCAACGGTTGCCGACCGGCGCTTGGCCACGCCCGTTCGCGCCGTGCGCCGCCTGCCACCCGGCGACGGCGCGGCAGGCGTCATGGTGCACACCGCGGCCGGCGAAGAGCGCTTCGACGACGTTGTGCTCGCGGCGCACACCGATCAATCACTGGCGCTGCTGGCCGACGCCAGCGCTGGTGAGCGGCGCGTGCTCGGCGGCATCCGATATCAGCCCAACCGCGTACTGCTACACACAGACACCTCGGTGCTGCCGCGGCGCACGCGCGCCTGGGCGGCCTGGAACTACGAGCGCGCCGCCGATAGGTCGCGCGAAGAAGCGGGCGTGTGCCTTCACTACCTCATCAACCGCCTGCAACCGCTGCCCTGGAAAACACCCGTGATCGTTTCGATGAACCCGCTGCGGCCCGTGCGCGAGGCGTCGATCGTGGGCGAGTGGTGCTACACGCACCCGGTGTTCGACCGCGCAGCGCTGCAAGCGCAGCGAGAGCTGCCGACGATTCAGGGCCGATCGCGGCTTTGGTTCTGCGGCGCCTGGACGCGCTACGGCTTCCACGAGGACGGCTTGATGTCAGGCCTTGCCGTGGTCGAAGGCCTTCGCGCGCACTGGGCGATGCAAGACCGCCTGCAGGCCGCGGCATGAGCGCGCCGGGCCGTCCCAAGCGCGAATGCCGGAGTGCGCAGCACGAAGGCTCGTCAGGCAGAGACCAACCCTCGACGCTGCTTGCCACCGGCACCGTGCGCCACTTGCGCTTGCGGCCGGCGACCCACGCTTTCGACTACCGAACCTACTTTCTGCTGCTGCCATTGCGCCGCTTGCGCGAGCAGCCCGACGCGGCGCTGGCGCGCAACCGCTTTGGCCTGATCGGATTTCATGACCGTGACCATGGCGACGGCCGCGACGACTGCCTTGCTTGGCTCGACGCGCAACTCGCC
>JANOEG010000455.1:0-1799 GCA_031413095.1 Burkholderiales bacterium
ATGTCGGCCAGCGTGTGGAAATGCTCCCAGGCCACGCCCTGCGGGTCGGTCACCCAATGTTTGTCGCTGCGCGCGTAGCAGCAGCTGGTTTCACCCTCGACTTCGAGCGCCAGATCGGCGTTGCGCGCCCGCACTTGCAGCGCAGCAAGGTCTTCGCCGTTGTCGGTCTGGATGCCGAGGTGGTCGATGCGTCCCGCCTCGCCACGCGTCGAGATCGCAAAGTTGATCGGCGGATCGTCGAGCATCCACTTCGCGTAGTCGCTCTCATGACGCGCCGGCTCGGCGGCGAAGAGCTTCGAGTAAAAGCCGATGCTCTTTGCGAGATCGGCAACGTGCAGGTGGACATGGAAACGGTGGCTCATCGGGCGGTTCCTTTCAGTGGGGGCGTGCAGCAGGCGCTGCCTTCGCAGCAGTTTTCGGTGAGGTAGGCCAGCAGGCCGTTCATGCGTTCGAAGTCGGCGCGGTAAATAAGGAAACGGCCGTCACGCTGCTGGGTCACCAGGCCGCTGGCCATCAACTCCTTCAGGTGGAAGGACAAGGTGGCCGACGGCACGCCGGCGCCTTCGCTCATCGCACCGGGCGTAAGCCCGCGCGGGCCGGCGACGACGAGGGCGCGGAATACCTTCAGCCGCAGCGGCTGGGCCAGCGCAGCCAGCGAAGCAACAATCTCTTTCTCTTCCATATTTCCAGAATAGTCGAACTATTGGAGCCGCGCAAGCCCCTAGGGTGAGAATGGCGCATGACCGAGACGCTGACGATCACCCGCCCCGACGACTGGCATCTGCACCTGCGCGACGGCGCCGCGATGGCGGCGGTGCTGCCGGCCACGGCGGCGCAGTTCGCGCGGGCGATCGTGATGCCGAATCTGAAGCCGCCAGTGACCACGGCGGCCGCGGCGACGGCCTACCGCGAACGCATCGTGGCTGCGTTGCCGGATGGCGCTGACTTCACGCCGCTGATGACGCTGTACCTCACCGACAAGCTGCCGCCCGACGAGATCCGCCGCGCCAAAGATGCCGGTGTGGTGGCCGTCAAGCTCTATCCCGCAGGCGCCACGACCAACAGCGACGCCGGTGTGACCGACATCCGCAAGACCGCCGCCACGCTCGAGGCGATGCAGCGCGAGGGCCTGCTGCTGCTCGTGCATGGCGAGGTCACCGACAGCGACATCGACATCTTCGACCGCGAGGCAGTCTTCATCGAGCGCGTGATGCAGCCGCTGCGCCGCGACTTTCCCGGGTTGAAAGTGGTTTTCGAGCACATCACGACGAAAGAGGCTGTGCAATACGTCGCCGCGAGCGACCAGCACACTGCTGCGACGATCACCGCGCACCACCTTCTGTTTAACCGCAATGCCATCTTCAAGGGCGGCCTGCGCCCGCACTATTACTGCCTGCCGGTGTTGAAGCGCGAAGTGCATCGCCAGGCCTTGGTGCAAGCGGCCACCAGCGGCAGCGCCAAGTTCTTTCTCGGCACCGACAGCGCGCCGCACGCCGCCGTGCTGAAGGAGAACTCGGTCTGCGGCGCCGGCTGCTACACCGCGCCGGCTGCGATGGAGCTGTACGCCGAAGCGTTCGAAGCGGCAGATGCGCTTGACAAGCTGGAAGCCTTTGCGAGCTTCAACGGCCCGGACTTCTACGGCTTGCCGCGCAACCGCGGCAAGGTGACGTTGAAGCGCGAACCTTGGACGTTGCCCGAAAGTGTTCCTTTCGGCGACGCGGTGTTGAAGCCGCTGCGCGCTGGTGAAACTTTGAACTGGAAACTCCAATGACCCACGACCGCGTGATGCTGCTGATCGA
>JANOEG010000456.1:0-2869 GCA_031413095.1 Burkholderiales bacterium
GACGAGGTCTGCGGTTGCAACGGCGTCAACAAGGGCGCGATCTGCAAGGCGATCAAGGACAAAGGCCTGTTCACGCTCGATGAGGTGCGCAAGCACACCAAGGCCAGCGCTTCGTGCGGCTCGTGCACCGGCCTCGTCGAGCAACTGCTGATGTTCACCGCGGGCGGCGACTACTCCAAGCCACCAACCAAGAAAGCGATGTGCGGCTGCACAGACGCCAGCCACGCCGACGTGCGCGCCGCGATCCTGGAGCAGCACCTGCTGACGATCGATTCGGTGCAGCGCCTCTTGTCCTGGCGCACGCCCAACGGCTGCGCGTCATGCCGCCCGGCGCTGAACTACTACCTGCTGTCCTCCTGGCCGAAGGAAGCGGTGGACGATCCGCAGAGCCGCTACATCAACGAGCGCAGCCACGCCAACATCCAGAAGGACGGCACCTACTCGGTGATCCCGCGCATGTGGGGCGGCGAGACCACGCCCGACGAGCTGCGCCGAATAGCAGACGCTGCGGACAAGTACAAGGTGCGCACCGTCAAGGTCACCGGCGGTCAGCGTCTCGACCTGCTGGGCGTGAAGAAGGAGGACCTGCCGGCGATCTGGAAGGACATCGGCATGCCGAGCGGCCACGCCTACGCCAAAGCGTTGCGCACGGTGAAGACCTGCGTTGGCAGCGACTGGTGCCGCTTCGGCACGCAGGACTCGACGCAGATGGGCAAGGACCTGGAGCGCGCGTTGTGGCGTATGTACGCGCCGCACAAGGTCAAGCTCGCCGTAAGCGGCTGCCCGCGCAACTGCGCCGAGGCCGGCATCAAGGACGTCGGCGTGATCGGCGTCGATTCGGGTTGGGAGCTCTACGTGGCGGGCAACGGCGGCATCAAGACCGAAGTCGCGCAGTTCCTGGTCAAGGTGAAGACGCCGGAAGACGTGCTCGAGTACAGCGGAGCATTCCTGCAGTTGTACCGCGAGGAAGGCTGGTACCTGGAGCGCACGGTGCACTACGTCTCGCGCGTCGGCCTGGACTACGTGAAGAAGAAGATCCTCGAGGATGCCGCCACGCGCAAGGCGCTCTGGGAGAAGCTGCAGTTCAGCCTCGACGGTGAACCCGATCCGTGGTTCGAGTTCGAGAAGGCGAAGGTCGATCTGCGGCAGTTCAATCCGGTGGGAGCTGAAGCATGAGCGAGATGTGGAAGGCGATCTGCCGCGTCGAGGACATTCCGGTGCTCGGTGCGCGCCGTGTGGCACGCGATGGCGCTGTCGCTGTCGCCGTGTTCCGCAACTCGGAAGACAAGGTCTTCGCCCTGCTCGACCGCTGCCCGCACAAGGGCGGGCCGCTGTCGCAAGGCATCGTCTTCGGCGAGAGCGTGGCCTGCCCGCTGCACAACTGGACGATCGGTTTGAATGACGGCTGCGCGAAAGCGCCCGACGTCGGCTGCACGACGCCGTTCGCCTGCAAGGTCGATGGTGGACAGGTGTTTCTCGATGCCGAGGAACTGCGCACCAAAGCGGTTGAAGCGACCGCGGCAGCGTGAGCGAGACCAAGTCCACCTGCCCCTACTGCGGCGTGGGCTGCGGGGTGGTCATCGAGTCGGACGGCGCACAGATCACCGGCGTGCGCGGCGACCCCGACCATCCCGCCAACTTCGGCCGCCTGTGCAGCAAGGGCAGCACGCTGCACCTGACCGCGGCGGCGTCGATCACAACGCAGGCGCGGCTGCTGCAACCGATGCGCCGCTTGGCGCGCAACGCGGCACCGCAAGTGACCACGTGGGATACCGCGCTCGACGAGATCGCCGATCGGCTGGCCACGACAGAGCCCGACCGCATCGGCCTCTACATCTCGGGCCAGTTGCTCACTGAGGACTACTACGTCTTCAACAAGCTGGCCAAAGGCCTGCTCGGCACCAACAACGTCGATACCAACTCGCGGCTGTGCATGAGCAGCGCGGTCGCCGGCTACAAGGCGACGCTTGGCGCCGACGCGCCGCCGTGCAGCTATGAAGATCTTGCGCATGCGCAGACGGTCTTCATCGCCGGCAGCAATACGGCCTGGGCGCATCCGATCCTGATGCGCCGGCTCGAAGATGCCAAGCGCGCCAACCCCGAACAGAAGTGGATCGTCGTCGATCCGCGCCGCACCGAAACCGCGGAAGCGGCCGATCTGCATTTGCAGATCCTGCCCGGCACCGACGTCGCACTGTTCAACGGCATGGCGCACCTGATGCTGTGGGAAGGTCTCGCCGATCAGCGCTACATCGACGCCCACACCAACGGCTTCGATGCGTTGCGCGACGTCGTGCGCAACTGCACGCCGCAACTGACGGCGCAGTTGTGCGGCATCAAGGAAGAGGCTCTCGTGCAGGCGGTGCGCTGGTTCGGCAAGCACACGCCCACGCTGTCGCTCTACTGCCA
Source organism: Burkholderiales bacterium (assembly GCA_031413095.1). GTDB lineage: Bacteria > Pseudomonadota > Gammaproteobacteria > Burkholderiales > Burkholderiaceae_C > CADEEN01. The sequence continues at coordinate 2,410 of JANOEG010000456.1, forward strand.
AGGGTTGAACCAGAGCACCAGCGGCACCGACAAGAACGCGGCGCTGGTCAACCTGCACCTGCTCACCGGACAGATCGGCAAGCCGGGCGCAGGGCCGTTCTCACTGACGGGTCAACCGAACGCGATGGGCGGACGTGAGGTCGGCGGTCTGGCGAACTTGCTGAGTGCGCACCGTGACCTCGCCAATCCGCAGCACCGCGCCGAAGTTGCCGCACTCTGGGGCGTCGATGACGTGCCATCGAAGCCCGGCAAGAGCGCCGTCGAGATGTTCCACCGTAACTTGCTCGCAACTACTAAGCTTGGTCTACCGCCTGGGCACCCAGAGGGTGCCCAGGCTTAGTAGTTACACTTGCTCTTTAAAATCCCAAATCCCTTTTTTCTTAGAAAAAGCAGCATTACACTGTGTACATCGTAGTTGCTCTTCAGTTACACAGGTAAAAGCTTCTGCGCGACAGATCGG
>JANOEG010000457.1:0-3996 GCA_031413095.1 Burkholderiales bacterium
GCCTCGCCTTTACGGCCTTTGAGGGAGGTTGCGTCTGAGGAGCCGTTGTGCCAAGGGGTGCGGTTTCTGTCCCCGAGATAGTCTGTGGGGTCTCGCCCTCTACCGACACTTCGAACATCTGACCGGTCTCAAACCCTGGCCCCTCAAGAACCAGTTCGGTGCCCGCTTGGCCGGGTCGCGTGGGCTTGAAGCTAAGGTCGCCAACCACCTCGGTGATGAGGATGCCGCCTGGCACTTCTGCCAGATTCACCTCTATCGGAGGTCTCGCTTGCGTGTGCTCGCCGCGCGTTGCAGTAAAAGCTTGCATCGCGTCGGCGGTGGCGGCCCAGTCGCAGCGGCCAAGGTCTCTGGTCAACATCGGTGATCAGTCTCGCACGCGCGTGAAAGGATTGACGGTGCCGGCCGACTGATGCCAAACCGCGTATCGTTATCGCATGAACAAGCTGTTGTTGACTTTGCTCTTGGCCGTCGCCGCCGTGCCCGCCGTGGCGCAGACGCCGCTCGAGTCGGCTGTAGCGGCCTACCAGCGCGGTGACCTCACCCAGGCTCGTTCGGCATTCATGCAGCTCTCGGCCAAGGGCGTGCCGGCAGCCGACTACAACTTGGCGGTGATGCACTTGAAGCGCGAGCTGCCCGCAGCCAGCGACGCCGAGGCGCTGCGCCTGATGACACGCGCCGCCGACGCGGGTTTCGTGACAGCGATGGTCGGCCTGGCCGAATTGCATGAGCAGGGCCGTGCGGGCCTGAAAGTCGATCTGGCGCAGTCGGTGTTGTGGAGCCGGCGCGCGGCCGAAGCTGGCAGCGTCGATGCGCAGGTTGATGTCGCCACCGCCCACTACCTCGGCCGCGGCGCTGCCAAGGACGTGGCGGTCGCTGCGCGCTGGTACCGCATCGCCGCGCAACGCGGCGACGTCGGTGCGATGTTCATCGTCGCCTCGTTCTACGAGACGGGCGAAGGCTTCGAGCGCGATCTGGCCGAAGCGCGCTATTGGTACGCCGCCGCGGCGCGGAGCGGCGAACCCGGCGCCGATCTGAAGGTCAAGGAAATCGACGCGAAGCTCACCAAGCCGGTCAGCTAGAGGACGACTTTCACCATCGGATGCGTCGACAACGTGCGATACAGCTCGTCGAGCTGTTCACGGCTGGTCGCAGTGACGGTGATCGTCAGGCCCAGGTACTTGCCGCCCTTGCTCGGCCGCGACTCGATCGTGCTGGCGTCGAGCGCTGGATCGAACCGCCGCGCAATCGAGATGACGGCTTCGGTGAAACCGGCCACCTGCGTGCCCATGACCTTGATCGGGAACGCACTCGGGTATTCGATCAGGCTTTGTTCGGGCGGGATGTCGCCACCACTCATATCGACTGCGTCGCCTTGGCGCGCTGATAAGCCTCGTAGAGCCGCGCATACACCGGCCCCGGCTTGCCGCGCAACGCGCCGTGGCCGACCGGTTCGCCGTCGAGTTTGGTCACCGGCAGCACTTCTTTCGTCGCCGAGCTCAGGATCACCTCATCGGCCGATCGCACATCGGCCTCGCTGATGGGCTTGAGGTTGTAGGCAATGCCTTCTTCCTCGCACAGCTCATGCAGCAGCTCGACGCGGATGCCTTCCAACACATGCTCGCTCTTCGGCGGACCGAGGAAGGCGCCGTCCTTGACGATCCAGACGTTGCTCGCTGAAGCCTCGGTCAGCCAAGGGCCGCCCGATGCGACTCCGGACCCACCGTCGCGGAACATGATCGTTTCGATCGCGCCATGATCGGCCGACATCTGCCGCGCCATCACGTTGGCGAGCAGCGAGATGCTCTTGATGTCGCCCCGCTCCCAGCGGAAGTCGCGCGCCGTCGTGCAGGCCACACCGCCGTGCCGCTGCTCGGCCGTGGCCTGCTTCATCGGGTTGCTCATCATGAACACCGTCGGCGTAATGCTTTCCGGCATGACATGGTCGCGCGGTGCCACGCCGCGCGTGACCTGGATGTAGACCACCTGGTCGTCGGCGCCTTCAGTTTCGGCCAAGGCCGAAACCAGTTTGCGGCAGCGTTCCAGCCAGTCTTCGCGCAACATCGGATTGCCGATGCGCACCTTTCCCAGCGAGCGTGACAGGCGCGCCATGTGCTCGTCGAAGCGGAACAGCTTGCGCGCGTACACCGGCACGACCTCGTAGATGCCATCGCCGAACAGGAAGCCGCGGTCGAGCACGTTCACCTGCGCCTGTGACAAAGGCTTGTAAGCGCCGTTGAGGTAGCACAGCCGGTCGGTCATCGCGCACTCCTGGTTGCAGGCATTGTGCTACTCGCCACTCCCACCCGGACTACTTGATCCACAGCCGCACGGCATCCCAGGCCCGGCCGAAGATGCCGGCCTGCTCGACCGCCTCTTGCACGACCAGTGGTACTTCGGCCACCGGCGCTCCAGCCGCGGTGGTGACCTTCAACGTGCCGACTCGCTGCCCCTTGGCGAGCGGCGCCACCAGCGGATCGGTGCGGGCAATCTCGGTCTTCAACTTGTCGCCTTCGCCGCGCGGCACGGCGATGACCACCGAGCCTTCGGCACCGAGCTTGGCCTGGCGCTCCTTGCCTTTCCAGACCTCCGGCGTGACGATCGGCTTGCCCGCTTCGAAAAGCCGCACCGGGTCGAAAGCTGTGAAGCCCCAGTTGAGCAGCTTCTGGCTCTCGTTCAAGCGCGCATCGCGGTTCGCCGTGCCGAGCACCACAGAGATCAGGCGTCGCTTGTTGCCCGCGCCAAGGTTCGGGTACTCACGCGCCGCGCTGGCCACGAGGCAGTAGCCTGCCGCGTCGGTGAAGCCGGTCTTCATGCCATCGACCGTGGCGTCGCGGCGCAGCAGCAGATTGCGGTTGTCCTGGCGGATCTTGTTGTACGTGTACTCCTTCAAGCCGTAATAGCGGTAGTACTGAGGGAAGTCGCGCACGATGCGCGAGGCCACGATGCCGATGTCGCGCGCACTCGACTTGTGGCCCGTCTCCGTGGTCCCGGTGACGTTCTTGAAGACCGTGTTCTTCAGGCCCCAGGCCTGGGCCTGGCGATTCATCATGCCGACGAAGACATCGAGGCTGCCGCCGACGGCTTCGGCCAGAGCCACCGAGGCATCGTTGCCGGAGACGACGATCATGCCGTGCAGCAGTTCATCGACGGTCGGCCGCATCGTCGTGTCGATGAACATCAGCGACGGATCGCCCTTGCGCTCGTCCCAGGCGCGCACGCTCACCGCGATCGACTGCTCGAGCGTGAGCTTCTTATCGCGCAAGGCGCCGAAAACGATGTAGGCCGTCATAAGCTTGGTCAGTGACGCAGGATCTGTGGCGGTGTCGGCATCGCGTTCGGCCAGCACCTGGCCCGTGGTCAGGTCCATCAGCAGGTACTGACGCGCCGCCATCTCCGGCGGCTGCAGGGCTTGCGCCTGAGCGAGCAACGGAGCGACCGTCGTGGCCGCAGCCACCAACAGCGTGAGAAAGATTTTCATCGGTTCAGATTTGGTTATGCAAGTGCATGCAGGTGCTGCACCACAAGGGTTTTGAGCAGCGGCAACTGGCCGTGGAAGAAGTGGCCGCCGCCGGGCACGACGACAACCGGCTGCGCTTGCGGGCGCGCCCAGTCGAGCGTGGCCGACAGCGGCACGACCTCGTCGGCCTCGCCATGAATGACCAGTGTGCCTTGCGGCACAGCCGCCACCGTGAAGTTCTGTGTCGCTGGGCCGACCAGCACGAGCGGCTGCGCCTGCAGGGTGGCAGAGGCGTGCGATGCAACATAAGCGCCGAACGAGAAACCAGCCATCGCCAGCGGCTCGCTGCCTTGCCGAAGTGCGTGCGTCACCGCTAGCGCATCGTCGATCTCGCCGCGGCCTTCATCCCACGCGCCAGCCGAGCCGCCGATGCCGCGAAAGTTGAAACGCGCAGCGCGCCAACCGCATTGCAAAAACGCGCGCGCCAGAGTGACCACGACCTTGTTGTCCATCGTGCCACCATGCTGCGGGTGCGGATG
>JANOEG010000458.1:0-7681 GCA_031413095.1 Burkholderiales bacterium
CCGATGTCCCAGATGTCTTCGTCGGTGAAGCCCTGTTCGTGCAGGGCGGCGAAGTCGGCCTCGACGATGAGGCCGCTGTGGTTGCAGACCTTCAACGCAAAGGCCAGCATCGCGCGCTGGCGCTCGCTGATGTCGGCCTTCAGATAGTTCGTCGCCACCTGGTCTGCGAGCAGCGGCTGCTTTGCATAGACGCGCAGCAGCGCACCGTGAGCGACGACGCAGTACAAACATTCGTTTTCCGCCGACGTGGCGACGATGATCATCTCGCGCTCGGCTTTCGTCAGTGTGCCTGTGTCCTTCAACAGCAGAGCGTCGTGCCAGGCGAAGAACGCACGCGCTTCTTCCGGGCGGTGCGAAAAGGCGAGAAAGACGTTGGGCACGAAGCCCGCTTTGGCCTGCACGTCGAAGATGCGTGCGCGCAGATCGTCTGGCAGATCTTGTATCTCTGGCACGGGCCAGCGCGAGATGGGTGCGTTCATCGTCAGTTCCTGAATTGCATCGCATGCAAGCGTGCGTACAGGCCGCCCGCCTTGAGCAGTTGCGCATGCGTGCCATGTTCGACGATGCGGCCCTGATCCATCGCCACCACCCGATCGGCGTGTTCGATCGTCGACAGCCGGTGCGCAATGACGACCGTCGTGCGGCCGCGCATCAACCGCTCGAGGGCATCCTGCACCGCGCGCTCGCTCTCGCTGTCGAGCGCCGAGGTGGCTTCATCAAGGATCAGCACCGGCGCGTTCTTGTAGATCGCGCGCGCGATCGCCAGACGCTGGCGTTGGCCACCGGACAGCTGGCTGCCGTTGTGGCCGATCGGCGTATCGAGGCCTTGTGGCAGCGTCAGCACGAAGCCGAGCAGGTGAGCGCTCTCCAGCGCGTCGCGCACGCGGTCGGTGTCGATGGCCTCGCCCAACGCCACGTTGGCAGCCACCGTGTCGTTGAACAGCACCACGTCCTGGCTGACCAGCGCGAACTGGCGGCGCAACGCGTCGAGCCGCCACTCTGGCAGCGTCACGCCGTCAAGTGCGATGCTGCCGCGCGTCGGCTCGAAGAATCGCGGCAGCAGGTTGACGAGCGAAGACTTGCCAGCACCCGACGGGCCGACCAGGGCCACGGTTTCACCGGCCGCGATCGACAGCGTGACGTCGTTCAGCGCCGGTGGCGCATCGGCCTCGTCGCGGTAGGCGAGCGTCACCCCTTGCAGCTCGATGGCGCCGCGCGCGCGGCCGCCTTCGGGCACATGCGTGCCACCGCGCTCTTCAGGCGCCAGTTCGATCAGATCGATGCCGCGCTCGAGCGCGCGGATGCCGCGCAGCAGCGGCGCCGTGCTGTCCGACAAATGCTTCAGCGGCGCCACCAGCATCAGCATCGCCGTGATGTACGCGGTGAATTCGCCGACCGTCATCAGCGCCGCGCCGCCTGGCTGCCCGTTTTGCCACAGCGCGGCCACCACGACGGCCGACAGCGACACCGCGGCGATCAGCTGCGTCAGCGGCGAACTGGTGGCCGCTGCGGTGGCCGACTTGATCATCAACCGGCGCAGCCAGTGGCTGTGCTTCGCAAAGCGCGCGCCTTGCGCTGCTCCAGCACCGTGCAGGCGCACGGTGCGCCAGGCCAGCACGTTTTCTTCGACCACATAGGCCAGCTCGTCGGTGGCCGCCTGGTGCGCGCGCGTCAGCTTGTCCAGTCGCCGGGAGACGACGCGCATCACCAGCGCCACTGCCGGCGCCAGCAGGACGATGAACAGCGTCAACTGCCAGTTGCGCCAGAGCAGCGACGCGAAGAGGAAGGTGATGGTCAGGCTGTCGCGCACGATGACGAGCATCGTCTGCACGAGCTGCTGCGAACCGGACTGCACCTCGTAGACCAGCATGTTGGTCAGCGAGCTGGTGTTGTGCTGGGTGTAGAGCGCCGGGGCGGCTTTGAGCAAGCGGTCGAACATGGCCTCGCGCAGCGTCAGCACGCCGCGATTCGCCGACCAGGCCAGTGAGTACTGCGCGACAAAGTGGGCCAGTCCGCGGATGGCAAACAGGCCGATGAAGGCCACCGGCACATGCCACAGCGGGAAACTGCGCTGTGGGCCGAAGCCGTCATCGAGCAGGCGTTTGAGCAATTCGGGCACGAGCGGCTCGGTGGCCGCAGCCACCACGGCGGCGACGAACGCAGCCACGAAACCCGCGCGCGCCGTGCGGAAGTAGGGCGCGATGCGCGACAGGCGTTGCAGCAGAGGTGTGGACATGCGTGGCTTGGGTGTGCGCCTACAACTCCTGCGATGAAGCCCAGGTCACAGCCGGACGCATTATCGCGGCGGCCGTTGCAAAGGCTTTCACTCGCAGCATGCCTACAATCCGCGCGCATCGACATTGCATGCTGCTGACGCTTTGAGACACCGCATCACGACCTTCTCCCACCTCACACGACGCCAATGGTGCGTCGGCATGGCCGCGTCCGCGGGTGCATGGCCGGCCGCGGCGCAGTTCCGCGTCGAGATCAGCGGCGTAGGGCAAACCCAAATCCCGGTGGCGGTGGCCCGATTCCGCGGCGAAGACGAAGCCTCGCCGTCGCTCGGCGTCGTCAGCGCGATCGTGCGCGCCGATCTGGAACGCAGCGGCGTCATCAAGCTGGTTGACGCGAAAAGCGTCATCGAAGAAACGGCGCAGCCGGCGCTGGCCGAGTGGCGCCGCCTGGGCGCTGACGCGCTGTCCGGCGGTTCAGTTTCGCGGCTGGCCGATGGCCGCCTCGATGTGCGCTACAAGCTCTGGGACGTGGTCAAGAACCAGGACCTCGGCGGCCAGAGCATCGCCGTGCCGCTGGCCGATGCGCGCCTGGCCGCGCACCGCGTCGCCGATGCGATCTACGAAAAGGTCACAGGCGACCCCGGCGTGTTCTCGACGCGCATCGCCTACGTCACGCGTGCCGGCAACCGCTATGCGCTGCGCATCGCCGATGCCGACGGTGAAGGAGGTCAGGTGGCGCTGAACAGCCCCGATCCGATCATTTCGCCGGCTTGGTCGCCCAACGGGCGCGAGCTGGCGTACGTCTCCTTCGAGTCGCAGAAAGCGGTGGTCTGGATCCAGGATGTCTCCACCGGTCAGCGCCGCAAGGTCGCCGACTTTCGCGGCAGCAACAGCGCGCCGGCCTGGTCGCCCGATGGCAGCCAGTTGGCGATGACGCTGTCGCGCGACGGCGGCTCGCAGATCTACGCAATGGCACGCGATGGCGGCACGCCGCGGCGCCTGACGCAAAGCAGCGCCATCGACACCGAAGCGGCCTGGGCGCCCGACGGCAAGAGCATCTACTTCGTCAGCGACCGCGGCGGTGGCCCGCAGGTCTACCGTATGGGCGCTGCCGGCGGCGACGCGCAGCGGATCAGCTTCAACGGCTCGTACAACATCAGCCCGGCGATCAGCCCCGATGGCAAGACGCTGGCGCTCATCACCCGCCTGGGCGGCGGCGCCTTCCGCTTGCATGCGCTGGACATTGCCAGTGGAACTGTGACCGCCCTGACTGACACCAACGACGACGAAAGCCCCAGCTTTGCGCCCAATGGCAAGCTCATCATCTATGCGTCTCGCTCGCAAGGGCGCGACGTGCTGATGACGACCACGCTCGACGGCCGCATCAAGGCCAAGTTGCTGTCCACCGGCGCCGATGTGCGTGAGCCGATGTGCGTGAGCCGGTGTGGGGGCCGTTCAACCGATAGGAGCTCTGACAAACCATGATTCAAAAGACCAAAATCTTCGCCCTGTGTATCGCCTCTGCGGCGCTGTTGATGGCCGGTTGCGCCTCCAAGGTGCCGCTTGCGGACGACAAGGGCGTGCCGGTCGAAACCCGCACAGGCACGGCCCCTGGCGGCGCAGGGGCCGGCGGTGCGGGCAGTGGGCAGACGGCGGTGACCACGGTCAACGCCGGCAGCACCGCGAGCACCAGCGCGCCGCGCATCGTCTATTTCGATTTCGACAGCTACACCATCAAGGACGAGTACCGCAGCTTGATCGAGACCAACGCCAAGTCTCTGGCCGCCGCGCGCGCCAAGCGCATGACGATCGAAGGCCACACCGACGAGCGCGGCGGGAGTGAGTACAACCTGGCGCTCGGCCAGAAGCGCGCCGAAACTGTGGCCCGCGCGATGGCCTTGCTCGGTGTGAACACCAACCAGATCGAGGCGGTGAGCTTCGGCAAGGAGCGCCCGGCCGCGCAGGGCAGCGACGAAGCGGCTTGGGCCAAGAACCGCCGCGCCGAGATCAAGGACAAATAATGTTGACCACCCCCGAAGCGGCTTCGCCGCTCCCCCTCAAGGGGGCACCGCCAGTGGCCTGGCTGAGCCAGTTCCACGACGGTCGCTTGGGAAGACTTGTCTCTGCGGCAGTGCTGCTCGCCGCGAGCGTGACCGCAGCGCAGGCGCAACTGTTTCCCGACAACGAAGCGCGCAAGGCCATCCTCGAGCTGCGTGCCAGCGATGAGAAGTTCAAGCAAGATCTTGCCGCGCAGAACAAGGAGCTGTCCGAACAGCTTGCTCAGATCAAGCGCAGCCTGCTCGACCTGTCCAGCCAACTCGACCAGGTGCGTGGCGAGCTGGCCAAACAGCGCGGTGCCAACGAGCAGCTGGCGCGCGACGTCGCCGAGCTGCAGCGCCGGCAGAAAGACATTGCGCAGGGTGTCGATGAACGCATGCGCAAGATCGAGCCGCAGCGGGTAACGCTCGACGGCAAGGTTTTCCTTGCCGACGCCGAAGAAAAACGCCTGTTCGACGAGTCCATGGCCATCGTGCGCGCCGGTGATTTCCCCGGCGCGGCGTCGGCACTGACCGACTTCCTGCGCCGCTACCCGCAGAGCGGCTATGGCGACTCTGCGCGCTTCTGGCTTGGCAACGCGCTCTATGGCAAGCGCGACTTGCGAGAAGCGATCACGATGTTCCGCACCTTCATCAGCAACTCGCCGGAGCACGCGCGTGTACCCGAGGCGATGCTGGCGATTGCCAACTCGCAGGCCGAGAGCAAAGACAGCAAGAGCGCGCGCCTGACGCTCGGCGAGCTGCTGCGCAAGTACCCGCAGAGCGAAGCGGCACAGGCGGGCAAGGAACGGCTCGCGGCATTGAAGTAGCCCTGGGCAGAGCCGCTGTAGGCGCCGCTGGGTGCGGCTCCTACAATTTCGCCCCATGCAAGACATCAACCTCGGGGCGATCGCCTCGCAAGTGCTGTGGGCCGCGTTCGCTTTGGCCGTGGCGTTCGGCGCGATTGCGCAGCGCACGCACTTCTGCACGATGGGGGCCGTGGCCGACATCGTCAACATCGGCGACTGGTCGCGCATGCGCATGTGGGGGCTGGCGATCGGTGTGGCGATGCTCGGTTTCAACACGATGGTGGCGCTCGGCTGGATCGATGCCGGCAAGAGCATTTACGCGGGACCACGCGTCATCTGGCTGTCGAACGCCGTTGGCGGCGTGCTGTTCGGTTTCGGCATGGTGCTGGCCTCAGGCTGTGGCAGCAAGACGCTGGTGCGCATCGGCGGTGGCAACCTGAAGTCGGTGGTTGTCTTCGTCGTGCTTGGCATCGCGGCCTTCGCCACGCTGCGTGGCATCACTGGCGTGGCGCGCGTGGCCACGGTGGACCGCGTCGCGCTCGAACTTGCGAGCTCGCAGGATCTGCCCTCGCTGGCCGCGAGCGCATTCGGCGTGGCCAAGCCCTGGGCAGCGCAGGTGTTGGGCACGCTGCTCGGCGGTGGCTTGGTGGTGTGGGCCCTGGCGCGACGCGAAGGCCGCGCGCGCGACGTGCTGCTCGGCGGCATCGGCATCGGCGCAGTGATCGCCGCCATGTGGTGGGTCTCGGGGCGCCTGGGCTACGTGGCCGAAGACCCGAACACGTTGCAGGAAGCATTTGTCGGCACCAACTCGCAGCGCATGGAGGCGCTGTCGTTCGTGGCGCCTATCGCCTATTCGATCGACTGGCTGATCTTCTTTTCCGACAAGAGCAAGGTGCTGACCATTGGCATCGTCAGCACCTTTGGCGTCATCGTCGGTTCAGCGCTGGTGGCGCTGGCCACACGCACCTTCCGCTGGGAAGGGTTTGCCAACGCCGAAGACACCGGCAACCACTTGGTTGGTGCGGTGCTGATGGGTGTCGGCGGCGTCACCGCGATGGGCTGCACAGTGGGGCAGGGCTTGTCGGGCGTCTCTACGCTGGCGCTCGGCAGCTTCATCGCGTTGGCCGGCATCGTTGCCGGCGCGGTGCTCGCCGTGCGGTACCAGGTGTGGCGCCTGGAGCGCATGGCTTGAACGACGTTGATCTTGAGCGCCGCTTCGGCGGCTTGCGCCGCCTGTATGGCGACGCAGGCTATGCGCGCCTGCGTGCCGCGCGGGTGGCCATCGTCGGCGTTGGCGGTGTGGGTTCATGGGCGGCAGAAGCGCTGGCGCGCTGCGGCGTCGCGGCGCTGACGCTGATCGACATGGACCATGTGGCGGAGTCCAACATCAACCGCCAGGTGCAGGCGCTGGGGGCCACGCTCGGCAAAGCGAAAGTGCAAGCGCTGGCCGAGCGCATTGCCGACATCCACCCCGGCTGCAACGTGCACGGGATCGAAGAATTTGCCACAGCGGACAACTGGCCCGCACTGCTGCCGAGCGCTGTGGATGCGGTGATCGACGCCTGCGACCAGGTCCGCGCCAAGCAGGCTCTCGCTGCATGGGCACGCAGGAGCCACGACATCGCCTTCGTCTGCGTCGGCGCCGCCGGCGGCAAGCAGCTGCCGCAGGAAATGCAGGTCGATGACCTCGCGTTGGTCACGCACGATCCGCTGCTCGCTGCGCTGCGCCAACGCTTGCGCAAGAGCGACGAGGCGCCACGCAGCGGCAGCATCGGTGTGCGCTGCGTGTTCTCGCGCGAGTCGGTCCGGCTGCCCGAGCAAGCGGCCTGCGCGGCCGACGTCGAAGCCGATCTCAACTGCCACGGCTACGGCTCCGCCGTCATGATCACGGCCACCTTTGGCTTGGCAGCAGCGAGCGACGTCGTCCAGCAGCTTCTGGTGAGAACCCCCAACAGAGCCGCAGCGGCCGTGCCCCTATAATTCCGCGCTCTGCCGGGGGGTTGTTAGCTCAGTTGGTAGAGCAGTAGACTTTTAATCTATTGGTCGTGGGTTCGAGTCCCGCACAACCCACCACTCGATTTTCATCGAGCGGGTCCTTAGCTCAGTTGGTAGAGCAGCGGACTCTTAATCCGTTGGTCGAAGGTTCGAATCCTTCAGGGCCCACCAAAATTCTTTCGACGCATCAAGGACTTGCGGATTCGTCGAGTCACCGACGCGCGCGGAGCCGATCGGCTGTAAGCACTTTCGTGAGCACCGGCCCCCTCGCAAGCGCTGCATCGCGCGCTTGTGCTTCGATCCAGTCGGCCAGCATCTGCACGTCGTCCGCGCAGCTCTCGCGCAGATCGGCCGTGTCGGTGTAGTGATGCAGGGTTGTCGTGGTTGGGACATGCGAGGTCAGCATCTCCGTCTTCCACATCTCGATGCCGAGCTTCAAGCAGGTGTTGGTGAAGGTCCGGCGCATCGTATGCGTCCGGTGAACCCGTCTTGACGACGGCGGGCGCGATCAGCTTGCAGTGATGGTCGGCTGCCAGAGATGCGGCAGCAACTCGTCGATGCGACGGGCCGGCTGCGTGGGCAAGCGCTCGAGCACGTCCTTCAGGTA
>JANOEG010000459.1:0-2592 GCA_031413095.1 Burkholderiales bacterium
CTTGCGCCTTCTCGCGTACCGAGCACGTGTTGAACAGGATCAGGTCGGCCTGCTCGACGTCGCTGGTCTGCTCGTAGCCCTTAGCGACGCGCAGCACGTCGGCCATCTTGTCCGAGTCGTACTCGATCATCTGGCAGCCGAAGGTCTTGATGAAGACCTTCTTTGCTCCGCCGTCGATGCTCACGGCTTCGTCCAGCGTTGCAGCGTCGGATCGAATTGCCAGCGCTGCGACTCTTCGATCGTGCGCGGCCACGGCTGGCGGCGCGCTTCTTCTTCGGTCAGCAGCCAGACCTCGCGCACGTGTCCCATGCCGTCGAGCGTGTAGTTGACCAGCATCTTCTGTTGCAACAGCGAGCCCGAGAGCTGGACCATGTTCTGCTGGTTGCGGATGCGTGCGCCGGGCGACAGCCGCACCGGCTTGCCGTTGAGCAGCGCTTCCGGTGGTGCGGTGACGAGCAGTTCACCGCGCAGCGCGTTGTTCTCGAAGACGCGTTGGGCCTGGGCGGGCAGGGCGAACGCGAGCGCAATCAACAAGATGAAGACACAGCGGTTCATGGTGTGGATCCAGGGGCTGTGGGTGAAAGAAAAGCCCGCGGCCATGAGGGCATGGGCGCGGGCCGGGGAATCTGGTGGCGCTTCAGGGATTCGAACCCCGGACCTGCGGATTATGATTCCGTCGCTCTAACCGACTGAGCTAAAGCGCCTAAAGCCAAAATTATACGGGCGCGTCCACTCGGGCTGAGGCCCTCCTCCAGACTCGAGACTCCACGGCCGCCGATGTTCAGCTTTTTCCGCAAGAAGTCAGTGCCAGCGCCGGCCGCGGATGTGGCGCCCGCCCCAGCACCCGTCATGCCGTCACCGCCCGAGGCGGCAGTGCAGCGCGCGGGTTGGTTTGCGAAGCTTTCGGCGGGTCTGAAGAAGACGGGCAGCGGCATCGCGCAAGTCTTCACCGGCACGCGCATCGACGATGCGCTCTACGAAGAACTCGAAGCGGCGCTGTTGATGGCCGACGCCGGTGTCGGCGCCACCGAGTTCCTGCTCGCGGATTTGAAGCGTCGCGTCAAACAGGCCAAGGCCACCGAACCCTTGGCCGTCAAGGGCCTGCTGGCTGAGGCGATTGCCGAGTTGCTGGCGCCGTTGCAACGCCCGCTCGAGCTGCAAGCGGCGGGCTGCACGGTGATGATGGTTGTTGGCGTCAACGGCGCCGGCAAGACAACGACGATCGGCAAGCTGACGCGCCATCTGGCCGAAGGCGGGCACAAGGTGCTCCTGGCCGCGGCCGACACCTTCCGCGCCGCGGCGCGTGAGCAGCTCGCAGTGTGGGCTGGCCGCGCGCAGGTCGAGATCGTGAGCCAGGAAGGCGGCGACCCGGCCGCAGTGACCTTCGATGCGGTGACCGCCGGCCGTGCGCGCGGCTGCGACGTCGTGATCGCCGACACCGCGGGCCGCCTGCCGACACAGCTGCACCTGATGGACGAGCTGAAGAAGATCAAGCGCACCATCGGCAAGGCGCAGGACAGCGCGCCGCACGAGGTGCTGCTGGTGGTCGATGGCAACACCGGGCAGAACGCGCTGTCGCAAGTCAAGTCGTTCGACGAAGCGCTGACGCTGACCGGGCTGATCGTGACCAAGCTCGACGGCACGGCCAAGGGCGGTGTTCTCTCTGCGATGGCGCTATGGGGACGCGAACGTGCCGGCGGGCCAGTGCCGGTCTATTTCATCGGCGTTGGCGAAACGCTCGAAGACCTCGAAACCTTCGACGCTCGCGAGTTCGCGCAGGCCCTGCTCGGATGAGTGGCGCTTCAGCGCCGACCGCTGCCGCTCCACGGGTCGGGTTTGTTGGCTTGAGGGCGCTGCGGCTGCCGCTGCTCGCTTTCCAGCGGCACGCGCCCGCTGTCCAGGTCATCGAACCAGGTTGACGGCGGCGGTTCGCGTCGTGGTTCGTCGTCGAACGGGATGTTGAGCACCTCCGGCACCGGAATGCTGCCCGGGGTGAGCCGCGTCGGCACCTTGGGCTCGATGATCTCGGGCCGGCGCGCGCCGGCTTCTTCGACGTCGCCGATGCGCTGCGTGATCTGGTCGCGCGCGAACTCCGGCGAGGGCAGCGACTCTTCGCGCCACAAGAAGACCTTGACGCCCCCCGCCTTGAGAACGCGAGTCATGCGCGAACGGCGTCGTTCGGCGCGCTCGCTGCTGCGCGCAGAGGTCAGCAGCACGACGCCGATGACCAGCGTCGAGCGATCGCAGATCACCAGATCGGCGCACAGGTGCCCGACGCGCGTCAGCCATTCCGCATACGAGTGGCGGCGCGGCACCTTGATGAAGCGTGCCAGCGGCACCTGCGCAAACATCATGCACTCGGGCAGTGCCTTGACCAGCACTTCGTGCGCACCGCGCTCACCGGCCGTCAGCAGCCGCGTGACCTCTGGCGGCCACGAGATGACTGTGTCGATGTCGTCGCCGCGGCCTCGCAGCCCAGCCTCCGGGTCGGCCACTGCCACCGTGCGGTTGCGCTGCCACAGCAGCACAACCACCGCGCCGAGCAGCAGTACGCCAATGAGCATCAACAGTTCTAAAGACAAAGACATGCTT
>JANOEG010000460.1:0-1879 GCA_031413095.1 Burkholderiales bacterium
AATCCGTACTTCGACGCGGTGCAGCTGATCGCGGTCAAGGAAAACAGCAAGATCGCCAAGTTCGGCGACTTGAAGAAGGCCAAGGTCGGCGTGCAGACCGGCACCACCGGCGACGAAGCCGTGACCAAACTGCTCGGCAAGACCAGCACCGCGATCAAGCGCTTCGAATCGACACCGCTGGCGCTGAAGGAACTCGAAGCGGGCGGCGTCGATGCCGTCGTCGCCGACAACGGCGTCGTCATCCACTATGTCGCCAACAACCCGGGCGGCAAGTTCAAGATGGTCAGCGACAAGGAGTTCGCGCCCGAGCAGTACGGCTTTGCTGTCAAGAAAGGCAACGCCGAGCTGGTCGGCAAGTTGAATGAAGGCATTGCCGCCATCAAGGCCGACGGCTCGTACAACACGATCTTCAAGAAATACTTCGGCACCGAGCCGGCCGCACCCGCGGCGGCTGCAGCGCCGGCCCCCGCAGCGTCGAAGTGAACTAGACAGGAGCACCGGCCATGGGTCTGCGTTGGGAGATCCTGGCCGGCTACGGGCCGCTGTTCGTCAGCGGCCTGTGGATGACGATCCAGCTGACGCTGATCGCCCTCACCGCGGGCTTGGCACTCAGCGTGGTGCTCGGCCTCGTCAGCAGCTCGCACGATGCGCCGCGGCCAGCCAACCCATTGTTGGCCTGGCTGCTGAAAATAGCGCGCTGGATCACGGTGGCCTACGTCACCTTCTTCCGCGGCACGCCGCTGTTCGTGCAAATCCTTCTGGTGCACTTTGCGTTGATGCCGGCGCTGATCCACCCCGACAGCGGCCTGCTCCTTGCCGGTGACGCCGCACGCACCTTCAGACAAGAGCACGGCGCGTTCTTCTCCGGCGCGCTGGCGCTGACGCTCAACGCGGGCGCCTACATCAGCGAAATCTTCCGTGCCGGCATCCAGAGCATCGCGCGTGGCCAGACTCAGGCCGGCTACAGCCTGGGCCTGACGCATGTGCAGACGATGAAGCAGATCGTGCTGCCGCAGGCCTTCCGCCGCATGGTGCCGGCGCTGGTCAACGAAGGCATCACGCTGATCAAGGACTCATCGCTGGTTTCGGCGATCGGCCTGGCCGAACTCGCGCTGGCTGCACGCACCGTCGCCGGCGCGTACTCACGCTACTGGGAGCCGTACCTCGCGATCTCGGTGGTGTATCTGCTGCTGTCACTGGCACTGGCCACGGTGGCCAAGCGGCTGGAAGCGCCGGCGCACTTGCGCGGCCGGTAGGACCGGCCCGAGACAGTCAACCTGCCAACGACAGCCCCTGCGTGTCGAAGGCGTGGCAGTCGGCTGGCGGCAACCGCACATGCACCGTGTCGCCACGGCGCACGGCGCTTTGGCCGACCACCTGCACGACCACCGGCTGCTGCGCGCTCAGCGTGCCGTAGAGCACGGTGTTGCCACCGAGCTGCTCGATCAGGCCGACGGTGACCGGCAGGCCGCCGTCGGCGAGCAGCACATGCTCGGGGCGGATGCCGAGCGTCACTGCGTCGCCCACAGAACCCTTGTTCGCATCCGCGGCCACAGAAAGTGACTCACCACCGGCCAGCGACACCGTCAGTCCCTGCGCGTCGCGGCCAGTGATCTTTGCTTCCAGGAAGTTCATCTTCGGGCTGCCGATGAAGCCGGCGACGAAGCGGTTCGCGGGGCGGTTGTACAAGTCCAGCGGCGTGCCGCTCTGCTCGATCACGCCGTCGCGCAGCACGACGATGCGGTCGGCCATCGTCATCGCCTCGACCTGGTCGTGCGTGACGTAGATCATCGTCGTGCCGAGGTCGGCGTGCAGCTTCGACAGCTCGACGCGCATCTGCACGCGCAGCTCGGCATCGAGGTTGGACAGCGGCTCGTCG
>JANOEG010000461.1:0-18219 GCA_031413095.1 Burkholderiales bacterium
CACGCTGGCCGAGCTCAACGCGGCCGAGGGCGACGAGCGCGCGCGCCTGGCCGACACCGTCTCGCGCCTGTTCCTGCGCCAAGGACCGCGCGGCGGCGCTGAGCCTGGCGCGCCCGGCGCGCCGCGCCGGCGGCCCTAGCGCCCCCACCCACCCCGGCCGCGGCAACCTCGCGGCCGCGCCGCGTTGCCGCTTCCATGACCCCCTTGCTGCGTGATCAGTTCGAACGCCTGGCGCTGCGCCTTGCGGAGCTCGACGCCATCCTGGCCGACCCCGCCGTGGCCGCCGACCCCCAACGCTGGCGCACGCTGTCGCGCGAGCAGTCCGAGGTGCTCGGCGTGGTCGAGCTCTACCGCCGCTACCAGCAGCGCGAGGCCGACCGGGCCGCGGCGCAGGACATGCAGGCCCAGGAAGATGATCGCGAGATGGCCGAGATGGCCCGAGAGGAGATCGCAGCCGCCAGCGCCGACCTCGAACGCCTGCAGCACGAGCTGCAAACAGCACTGATCCCGCGCGACCCGGACGACGAGCGCAACGCCTTTCTCGAGATCCGCGCCGGCACCGGCGGCGACGAGTCGGCGTTGTTTGCCGGCGACCTGGCGCGCATGTACCTGCGCTTCTGCGAACGCCAGGGCTGGCGCACCGAGATCCTGAGCGAGAGCGGGGCCGAACTCGGCGGCTACAAGGAACTGGTGCTGCGCATCGCCGGCGAACGCGTCTACGAGCAACTGCGCTTCGAAAGCGGCGGCCACCGCGTGCAGCGCGTGCCGGCCACCGAGAGCCAGGGCCGCATCCACACCAGTGCCTGCACGGTGGCGGTGATGCCCGAGCCCGACGAAGCCGAAGAGGTGCAGCTCAACCCGGCCGAACTGCGCATCGACACCTTCCGCGCCAGCGGCGCCGGCGGCCAGCACGTCAACAAGACAGACAGCGCCATCCGCATCACGCACCTGCCGACCGGCATCGTCGCCGAGTGCCAGGACGACCGCTCGCAACACCGCAACAAGGCCAAGGCGATGGCGGTGCTGCTGGCGCGTTTGCGCGACAAGGACCAGACCGAGCGTTCGGCCAAGGAAGCCGCCACGCGCAAGGGCCTCATTGGCAGCGGCGACCGCTCGGACCGCATCCGCACCTACAACTTTCCGCAGGGGCGGCTGACCGACCACCGGATCAACCTGACGCTCTACAAGCTCGGCATGGTTATGGAAGGCGACCTCGACGAAGTGATCGGCGCACTGCAGGCCGCACGCGCGGCGCAGCAACTGGCGGCACTCGAGAGCGGGCAGGCGCTGATGTCATGAATACCGCCGTGGCGGGTGCGCTCGCGCAGGCGCGCGAACTGGGCATCGAGCGTCTCGATGCGCAATTGCTCGTGGCGCACGTTGTGGGACGATCCAGGACCTGGGTCATCGCACACGACGATGCTGCACTCGACAGCGCCGCCGCACAGACATTGACGGCTCTGCTGCAACGCCGCGCCGCCGGCGAGCCGTTGGCCTACCTGCTGGGCGAGCGCGAGTTCCACGGTCTGATGTTGCGCGTCACGCCCGACGTGCTGGTGCCGCGCCCCGACACCGAAACCCTCGTCGACTGGGCGCTGGAGTTGCTCGCGACCAGTCCCACGCCCAGGGTGATCGACCTCGGCACGGGCAGCGGCGCCATCGCGCTGGCCGTCAAGCGCGCTTGCCCGCAAGCCGACGTTCATGCCAGCGATCTCAGTGACGCCGCGCTGGCGGTGGCGCGTGCCAATGGTCAGGCGCTTGGCCTCCCTGTGCAGTGGCACCGCGGCGCTTGGTGGCAAGCGATGCCGCCGGGGCGCTTTCACCTCGCCCTGTCCAACCCACCCTACGTTGCCGCAAACGACCCCCATCTGGCGGCCCTGCGCCATGAGCCGGCGATGGCGCTGACGCCTGCCGGCGACTGTGGCGACGGGCTGACTGACATCGAACGCATCGTTGGTGGCGCAACGGCTCGGCTCCACCCCGGCGCCTGGCTGCTGATCGAACATGGCGCGGACCAGGGCGATGGCACCTGCACGCTGTTCGAGCGCGCCGGCTTTTGCGACGTCCAGACCCGCCCGGACCTAGCGGGCCGACCGCGCGCGACAGGCGGCCGCTGCACCCAGTGACGCCCGTTGACAACGCGACACAGCAAAACCCCACAAGCTCGGCATTGCTACTCGAATGCGGACCCCCACAAGCCTGGGTGGCGGGCGTAGCATGGTCTGACAGACGCACTCTCGCCGGTTGAAGGCTCAGCCAGCGATGACAGTGCCGCGGGGAGCAGCCATGAAGCGTGTTTCCATTCCAACTTGGCTTAGCCGGCCGGGCTGGTTCGCAACAACCTTGCTGGCGGCCGCGCCCGCCGTGTGGGCTCAGGGTCAAGGTCTGACCTTCGACGAGCGCGCTCAATTCGGCCCGCGTCTGCAGGCCCGTGTGGGCGTCAATACCAGCACAGCGCTTGCCGACGGCGGCAGTGCCTCCTGGCAGCAGCAGGCTGGCGTCCTGCTCGGCGACTACTATTTCAGCCGTGCGCGGCTTGGCCAGGGAAAAGTGAGCAGTGGCTTTCGCGCCACGAGCGGTGTTTTGCTGGGTCAGCGATCGTTGGCACTCAGCACACCGGCGCTGGCCGCTCCCGAGGGGATGGCTGTGACCCAGGTGCGTCAGCCGCGCGGTGCGCTGCCTGGGATTGAGTCGTCATTGGAGCCCTGGTCCGCGGTGCCCTACATCGGCGTTGGCTGGTCCGGTGTGTCGGTTCGTGGCGGCTGGGGAGTGTCGGCCGATCTCGGTCTGGCCGGCCGCAGCGGCAGCAATGGCGGCCTGCGCGTCAACGGCAACCAGTCGCTGGACGACCTGTTGCGCGAGCTGCGCATCTCACCGATGGTGCAGCTGGGCGTTTCCTACGCCTTTTAAAGAAGCGGGGGACGCCGCCGGGCCTTGCCGAAAAGCCGTATAACCACGGCTTTCGCAAAGCTTTGGCCCTTCGGTGGGCTCCTCCCATGAGCGACACCCAAAAACGTATCAGCGATCTCGTACAGCACAACCGTGTGGTGCTCTTCATGAAGGGCACTGCGCAGTTCCCGATGTGCGGCTTTTCCGGCCGCGCCATCCAGATCCTCAAGGCCTGCGGCGTCGATGACCTGAAAACCGTCAACGTGCTCGAAGACGAGGAAGTGCGCCAGGGCATCAAGGACTTCGCCAACTGGCCCACGATCCCGCAGCTCTACGTCAACGGCGAGTTCATCGGCGGCTCGGACATCCTGATGGAGATGTACCAAGCCGGTGAGTTGCAGCAGGTGCTGGGCAAGGCGGCTTGAGTCTGCGCCTCGTCGTCGGCATCACCGGCGCCAGCGGCGCGATCTACGGCGTGAGATTGCTGGAGCGCTGCAAGGCGCTCGGGGTGGAGACGCATCTGGTTGTCACCCCCGCCGGCGTTCTCAACGTGCACCATGAATGCAGCCTCGACCGCGCCGGGCTCGAATCTCTGGCCACGCACGCTTATGCACCGGGCGACATCGGCGCCTGCATCGCCAGCGGGAGTTTCGACACCGCGGCGATGGTGATCGCACCCTGCTCGATGAAGACACTGGCAGCGGTGGCGCACGGTTTCGGTGACAACCTCCTCACGCGCGCGGCCGACGTCACACTCAAGGAGCGGCGGCGTCTGGTGCTGATGGTGCGCGAGACACCGTTCAATCTCGCCCACTTGCGCAACATGACGGCGGCCACCGAGATGGGCGCGGTTGTTTTTCCGCCGCTGCCTGCGTTCTATCACCGGCCGGCGTCGATCGACGAGCTGGTCAATGATTCTGTCGAGCGGGTGTTGTCTCTGGCGGGCGTTGGCAAGGCGCAGCCACAAGCCTGGCGCGGCCTCTAGACGATCCAGCGCTGACGGGCGGCGAAGACCGCGTTCGGATACTCGGCGCGGCCGCGGCTGCCGTTGTAGCGGCCAAGCGCGAGGAAGAGATCGCCGCGCTCGCGCTCGAGGTAGTGACGCAGGATGACGCAGCCGAAGCGCAGGTTGGTCTGCATGTGGAACAGCTTGCCCGGGTCGCCGTCGCCGATCAGGCGCGCCCAGAACGGCATGATCTGCATGTAGCCGCGCGCGCCGACGACGCTGATGGCGTATTTGCGGAACGCGCTTTCGACCTGGACCAAGCCGAGCACGAGCTCGGCCTCAAGCCCGGCGCGTTTGCTCTCGTACCAGATCGTGTTGAGAAACTCGACGCGTGTGTGGCGCTCGCTCTTGTAGCGCTTCAGCCGTTCGCTGGTGGCGCCTTGCCAGCGCAGGAACGCCATCCGGTCGTCGGTCTTGGCGAACGTGGGCCGGGGCGGTACTGCCGCCGCAATCGCCGCCGACAGCGCCGAGCGCACCGAATCGGCTAGAGGCTCTTCAACCTGCCCGCCAGCCTGCGAACGGCCGCTTGCAGCAGCGAGCGGCAACGCGAGCAACGCGCGACGCGCGACCGTCATGCGGCGCAGCGGGCTTTCACGAAGTTCGCCACGTCCGCGACGAGCACGGCAGTCGCAGCAGCATCTCGCCGGCCCTGGTACTCGACCTTGCCTTCCTTGAGGCCGCGGTCGGAGATCACCACGCGGTGCGGCACGCCAATCAGTTCCCAATCGGCAAACATCGCGCCGGGGCGCTCGCCACGGTCATCGAGCAGGACGTCGATGCCGAGCGCCTTGAGTTGCTCGTGCAGTACATCGGCTTGCTGCTTAACCGCGTCGCTGCGATCGAAGCCGATCGGGCAGATGACGACGGCGAACGGCGCCAGCGCGTCGGGCCAGATGATGCCGCGCTCATCGTGGTTCTGCTCGATCGCCGCGCCGAGGATGCGCGTCACGCCGATGCCGTAGCAGCCCATGATCAGCGGCTGCGGCTTGCCGGTCTCATCGAGGAAGTTGGCATTCATCGCCGCGCTGTACTTGGTGCCAAGCAGGAAGACATGGCCAACTTCAATGCCGCGCTGGATCGCCAGCACGCCCTTGCCGTCGGGCGACGGATCGCCTTCGACGACGTTGCGGAGGTCGGCGACGACATCGGGCTCGGGCAGGTCGCGGCCCCAGTTGACGCCGGTGATGTGGGAGTCAGCCTCGTTGGCACCGCAGACGAAGTCGCTCATGTTGACGACCGTGCGATCAGCCACTACCTTCACGGGCTTCTTGGTGTTGATCGGCCCCAGGTAGCCCGGTGGCGTGCCGAAGTGAGAAACGATCTCGGGCACCGTGGCAAAGCGCCAGCCGTTCTTCAATCCCGCGATCTTGCCGGTCTTGACTTCGTTCAGGCTGTGGTCGCCGCGCACGAGCAGCAGCCACACATGCACCTTGACGATATCGCCGGCTTCGTTCTTCTCTTCGGTGGCCAGCACGAGCGACTTGATCGTGCTTTGCAGCGGCAGCTTGAGCAGCGCCGCCACGTCCTCGCAGGTGCTCTTGCCAGGCGTCGGCGTCTTCTTCATCGCCTCGGCCGGAGCGGCGCGCGACGGCACGAGCGCCACACCTTCGGCCAATTCGATGTTGGCTGCGTAGTCGCTCGCCGGGCAGTAGGCGATGGCGTCTTCGCCGGTCGCGGCGATCACCTGAAACTCGTGCGACGCATCGCCGCCGATCGCGCCCGTGTCGGCAGCGACAGCGCGGTACATCAGCCCGAAGCGATCGAAGATCGCACCGTAGGCCTTGTACATCGCGTCGTAGCTTTTCTGCGCCGACGGCAGATCACGATCGAACGAGTAAGCGTCTTTCATCGTGAACTCGCGGCCACGCATCAGGCCGAAGCGCGGTCGGCGCTCGTCGCGGAACTTGGTCTGGATGTGATAAAAATTCTTCGGCAGTTGCTTGTAGCTGCGCAGTTCCTGACGCGCGATGTCGGTGATGACCTCTTCGCTCGTCGGCTGGATGACGAAATCGCGGTCGTGCCGGTCTTTCACACGCATCAGCTCTGGGCCATAAGCCTGGAAGCGCCCAGACTCCATCCACAACTCGGCCGGCTGTACTACCGGCATCAGCAACTCCACCGCACCGGCGCGGTTCATCTCTTCGCGAATGATCGCCTCGACCTTGCGGATCACGCGCAAGCCCATCGGAAGATAGCTGTAGATGCCAGCGCCCAGGCGCTTGATCAGGCCGGCACGCATCATCAACTGATGGCTCACGACCTCGGCCTCAGCAGGCGCTTCTTTGAGTGTGGAGATGAAGAACTGTGATGCTTTCATGGGCGTGAGGTGCGAGCAGGCCGGTCGCAGCACGCTGCACAACAAAGCCCCTGATGCGGGAAACCGAGTGATCGCGCGCTACACCGGGCCGGTGCAAAATGAAATCAGTTCAAATATCGAGGTCCGATTATGCTCGACCGTGACGGCTTCAGGCCGAACGTCGGCATCGTCCTGCTCAACGCGCGCAATCAGGTTTTTTGGGGCAAGCGGCTGCGCACTCACTCGTGGCAGTTTCCGCAGGGCGGCATCAATCATGGCGAGTCGCACGAGCAGGCGATGCTGCGCGAGCTGCACGAAGAGGTCGGCTTGCTGCCCGAGCACGTGCAGATCGTGGCCCGCACGCGCGACTGGCTTCGCTACGAGGTCCCCGACCACTACATCCGGCGCGACGCGCGTGGCCACTACAAAGGCCAGAAACAGATCTGGTTTCTATTGAAGCTGGTCGGCCGCGACAGCGACTTGAACCTGCGCGCCACTGACCACCCCGAGTTCGACGCCTGGCGCTGGAACGAGTACTGGGTGCCACTGGAGTTGGTCATAGAGTTCAAGCGCGGCGTCTATGAACGCGCTTTGACCGAACTGTCGCGCTACTTGCCGCGTGCCGCGACGCACCACAACCGCTATTTGCGCTCCGGCATGCGCGGCGTGTTGCGCGACGATGCCCTGCCGCCGGACAGCGTGCACGGCAGCCTGCCGGACGCGATGGACCCTTGATCGGTCAAGACAGAACCAGGTTGTCGCGGTGGATCAACTCAGGCTCGGCGGAGTAGCCCAGCGTCGGTTCGATCTGCGATGACGGCTTGCGTGCGATGAGACGGGTTTCGGCCGCAGAGTAGTTGGCCAAGCCGCGTGCCACCTCCTGCCCTTCCGGCGAGCGCACGGCAATCACATCGCCGCGCGAGAAGCCGCCTTCGACGGCGACCACGCCAATCGGCAATAGGCTCTTGCCTTCGCCACGCAGTTTGCTGACGGCACCGGCATCGACGGTGACAGCGCCGCGCAATTGCAAGTGATCGGCCATCCACTGCTTGCGCGCCGCGAGCTTGGCCGTGGTGGCAACAAGCGCAGTGCCGATCGATTCGCCCGCAGCCAGGCGCAGCAACACGTCTTTCTCGCGGCCCCAGGCGATGACCGTGCTCGCGCCGCTGCTCGCCGCGCGCTTGGCCGCGAGCACCTTGGTCAGCATGCCGCCGCGGCCGATTGCCGAGCCGGCGCCGCCTGCCATGCGCTCCAAGGCCTCGTCGCCTGCCCGCGCGACGTTGATGAAACGCGCATCGGTGTCCTTGCGCGGGTCGGCCGAATACAAGCCGCGCTGGTCGGTGAGGATCACCAGCACATCGGCTTCGATCAGGTTGGCCACCAGCGCGCCCAATGTGTCGTTGTCGCCGAACTTGATCTCGTCGTTGACGACGGTGTCGTTCTCGTTGATGACCGGCAGCGCTTTCATCGCCAACAGCGCGAGCAGCGTCGACCGTGCGTTGAGATAGCGTTCGCGATCGGCCAGATCGGCGTGCGTCAACAAGACCTGCGCGCTGGTGATGCCGTGCTGCGACAACTGGCTTTCGTACATTTGCACGAGGCCCATTTGGCCCACAGCG
Source organism: Burkholderiales bacterium (assembly GCA_031413095.1). GTDB lineage: Bacteria > Pseudomonadota > Gammaproteobacteria > Burkholderiales > Burkholderiaceae_C > CADEEN01. The sequence goes on from JANOEG010000461.1 coordinate 7,811, forward strand.
GCGGCGGCCTGCAACTCGGGCAGCTCGCGTGGACGGGTCGTCCAGCCCAGACGTTTCATGCCCTCGGCAACCGCGCCGCTGGACACCATGACCATCTCGCGGCCCTCGCCAGCCAGAACGGCGAGTTGCCGGCACCAGTCGCCAATTGCCACGGCGTCGAGGCCGCGGCCGTCATTGGTGACCAGGCTGGAGCCGACCTTGACGACGATGCGCCGCGCGTCGCGCAGCACCGCAGCTTCAGGCATGACCATGCTCCGCGCCGTCATCCATGAAACGCTCGTCGGGTAACGCGATCTCTCGGGGGCGCGTGGCCGCCACGTGCTCGTAGATCGCGTGGATCAACGGCTCTAGCCCCTTGCGCGCCAGCGCCGAGATCTCGAAGACGGGTCCTTTCCAGCGAAAGCGCCTGACGAAGTCCTTGACTGTCGCGGCGCGCTCTTCGGCAGAAACCACGTCGATCTTGTTGAGCACCAGCCAGCGCGGCTTGCCAGCCAGGGCTGGGTCGTATTTCTTCAACTCGGCGACGATGGCTCGCGCCTGCGCCACCGGATCGATGCTTTCATCGAAAGGTGCAATGTCCACCATGTGCAGCAGCAACCGCGTGCGCTGCAAGTGGCGCAAAAACTGGTGCCCGAGTCCCGCGCCTTCGGCCGCACCCTCGATCAATCCGGGCACGTCGGCGACCACGAAGCTCTTTTCCGGCGCCACGCGCACCACACCCAGGTTCGGATGCAGCGTCGTGAACGGATAGTCGGCGATCTTCGGCCGCGCGTTGGAGATCGAGGCGATCAGCGTGCTCTTGCCGGCGTTGGGCATGCCGAGCAGGCCGACATCGGCGAGCACACGCAGCTCGAGCTTGAGCTTCTTGGCCTCGCCGGGCCAGCCGGGCGTCTTCTGCTTCGGCGAGCGGTTCGTGCTGGTCTTGAAATGCAGGTTGCCGAAACCACCGTCACCGCCCTTGCAGATCAGCACTTTCTCGCCCGGATTCAAGAGCTCGGTGATCACGTCACCGGTCTCGAATTCCTTCAGAATGGTGCCCACAGGCATGCGCAGCACGATGTCATCGGACGCCGCGCCGAACTGGTCCGAGCCGCGGCCAGGCTCACCGTTCTTCGCCTCGTGACGGCGCGCGTAGCGGTAGTCGATGAGCGTGTTCAGGTTGACGTCGCCGACGGCGAAGATGCTGCCGCCGCGCCCGCCGTTACCCCCGTTGGGGCCACCGAAAGGGATGAACTTTTCGCGCCGGAAGCTCACGCAGCCCGCGCCGCCGTTGCCGGCAGCGACGTCGATGGTGGCTTCGTCAACGAACTTCATGGTGCTGTGATGTTAGAGCTACAGAAACAAAAAGGCCCCGACAGTGCGGGGCCCTTGCAGCGAGCAAGTGCAGCTTCAGGCCGGCGTGATGCTCACGGTCTGGTTGTTGCGCTCGCCCTTGATGGCGAACTTGACGTGGCCATCGATCAACGCGAACAGCGTGTGATCGCGGCCCATGCCGACGTTGGTGCCGGCGTGGACCTTGGTGCCGCGCTGACGCACGATGATCGAGCCGGCCGTGACGCTCTCGCCGCCAAAGGCCTTGACGCCCAGCATCTTGGGTTGTGAGTCGCGGCCGTTTCGGGTCGAGCCGCCGCCTTTTTTCTGTGCCATGTCAGCTACCCCTTATTTCTTGACGCCACCGACGAGTTCGTCAGTGAGCTTCTTGAACTCGTCCATCTTGCCATCGCGCAGCAGCGCAGCCTGCTGGGGCCACGTGTCGGTGCTGGCCAAGCTGAAGCGGCCACCCGATGCCTTGAGCATTGCCGTCAATGCGTCTGGCTTTGAATCAGCGAGCTGTGCAAATGTGCGAATGCGGTTGTCGGCGAGCACCTTTGCGATCTTGGGGCCGATGCCCTCGATCAGTTCGATGTCGTCCTTGCCACCCTTTTGCGGCGCCAGCATCAACGGCGCCGCTGTTTCGGCCTTGGATGACGCGCCAGAACCATCGAGGATTTCGCCCACGAAGATTTCTGTGAAGCCTTGGCGGTGGCCTTGCGATTTCTTGTAGTGCTTGCGACGGCGCATCTTGAAAATGCGGACCTTGTCGTGCTTGCCGTGCGCCAGGACAGTTGCGTTAACCGTAGCCCCGGCCACCAGGGGCGACCCGACCTTTAAGTCTGCGCCGTTACCCACGGCGAGCACCTGATCGATCACGATTTCCTGGCCAACACTCGCAGCAATCTGTTCTAGCTTGATCTTTTGGCCGGGAGCAACCTTGTATTGCTTGCCTCCGGTTTTTATGACCGCGTACATGTGTGCCTCTCTTGCGTGTTCAGTGAATCTTCGCGAGCGCGTTACGTAGCGAAGAACCCAAAAGTATAGCAGGGCATTCAGTCAAAGCGAGCCCTTCCTATAATGCATCCAACTTCAGACCGAGTGCTCTCGTGACCCCAGCAGCAGCCGCCACGCGGCCCCCACCCGCCACGGCCGGCATCAACACGGACCCGGTGGCAGGGCATATGGCGCAGGTCGATGCCGTGATTGCTGAGCGCTTGCGCTCCGATGTGGCGCTGGTCAATCAAATTGGGCAGTACATCGTCAGTGCCGGCGGCAAACGGATTCGCCCCCGTTTGGTGCTGCTCTTCGCCAACGCGCTGGGGTATACCGGAGCGGATCAGTTCACCCTGGCTGCCACGGTCGAATTCATCCACACAGCCACTCTGTTGCATGACGATGTGGTCGATGAATCGTCTCTGCGCCGCGGTAGGCAGACCGCAAACGCCGTGTTTGGCAACGCGGCCAGCGTGCTGGTGGGCGACTTCCTCTACTCACGCGCTTTTCAGATGATGGTGTCGGTGAACAACATGCGCGTGCTCGACGTGCTGGCCGATGCAACAAACGTCATCGCGGAGGGTGAAGTGCTGCAGTTGATGAACATGCACGACCCGGACTTGGCAGTCGATGAGTACTTGCGGGTGATTCGCTCGAAGACAGCCAAGCTCTTCGAAGCCAGCGCTCGCCTGGGCGCAATCATCGCGGGCGCCGACGCCACCGTAGAGGCTTCGTGCGCCAGCTACGGGCGTTCGCTGGGCACGGCATTTCAGCTGGTCGATGACTTGCTCGACTACGACGGCGAGACGCACGAACTGGGCAAAAATGTCGGCGATGACTTGCGCGAGGGCAAACCGACACTGCCGCTTTTGGTCGCGATGTCGCAAGGTACCAATGAGGAGCGCGAGTTGATCCGCCATGCGATCGAGCAAGGCGAAGTGACGCGGCTTCCTGAGGTGGTGGCCGCTGTGCGCCGCACCGGCGCGATCGTCGCCGCTCGCGAACTTGCCAGCGCGGAGGCGGAAGCGGCTCGCATCTGCGCAGCTACCTTGGCACCCTCGCGCTTCAAAGACGCTCTGCTACACTTGTGCGCTCGGGCTGTCGATCGCTCTTCGTGATTTCTGACGGTCCAATTCGGGGTGTAGCTTAGCCTGGTAGAGCGCTACGTTCGGGACGTAGAGGCCGGAGGTTCGAATCCTCTCACCCCGACCACCCACGATGGAGCGGCCCTCTTTGAGCCCGCGCAGGACGCGTTTGGACGTGAACTGTTGCCGCCAAGGTGATCTCGTTGGTTTTCACAGCGATTTACAGTGCCAAGGTGATCGGCGATGATCGATTCGCTTTTTGCATGGTGAACTGAATCTGGTGGATACGCTGGCCGATGCTCCTTTCTCTTCGCTGTCCGGCGTGGCACGGGTGCTCGTGCACGCCGGTAAACTCAACGGCAAGACAGCCGAGGGTCTTGTCAAGACAGCCGCTGAGCGCAAAACAAGTTTTGTCTCAGCGCTGATTGCCGCCGGCTCGGTTTCAGCGGCAGACTTGGCTCACACGCTGTCGGGCGCGTTGGCGCTGCCGGTGCTCGATTTGTCGTCGGTGGAAGCCGAGCGATTGCCGCGCAATGTGATCGATGGCAAGCTGGTGGCGCAGTACCAGATCGTCGTGCTGGGCAAGCGCGGGAACCGCCTGTTCATCGGCGGCGCTGACCCGACCGACCAGGAAGCCGTCGAGCGCATAAAGTTCGCTACGCAGCTATCTCCCGAGTGGGTGATTGTCGAGTACGACAAGCTGGCCAAGCACTTGTCGAGCCTGGGCGGATCGGCCAGCGACACGATTGAATCGCTCGCCGACGGTGACTTCGACTTCGATGTTACTGAGGACACCACCGAGCAGGACAACGCCGAGAGCGTCGCCGAGGTCGAAGATGCGCCGGTCGTTCGCTTCCTGCAGAAGATGTTGATCGACGCGATCAACGCTCGCGCCTCGGACTTGCACTTCGAGCCCTTTGAATACAACTACCGCGTGCGCTTCCGCATCGACGGTGAGTTGCGTGAAATCACGCAACCGCCGATTGCCATCAAGGACAAGCTGGCGTCGCGCATCAAGATCATCAGCCGGCTCGACATCTCCGAAAAACGTGTGCCGCAAGACGGGCGCATGAAGCTCAAGTTTGGCAATCGAGCCATCGATTTCCGGGTGTCGACATTGCCCACCCTCTTCGGCGAGAAGATCGTGATCCGGATTCTCGATCCGTCCTCGGCCAAGTTGGGCATCGAAGCGCTCGGCTACGAGAAGATCGAGAAAGAGCGATTGCTGCAGGCGATTGCTCGACCCTACGGGATGGTGCTGGTTACCGGTCCGACGGGCTCGGGCAAAACGGTGTCGCTTTACACCTGCTTGAACCTGCTGAATCAGCCCGGCGTGAATATCGCAACGGTCGAGGATCCTGCAGAAATCAACTTGCCCGGCGTCAATCAGGTCAACGTCAACGACAAGGCCGGGATGAACTTTGCGGTCGCCTTGCGTGCCTTTCTGCGCCAGGACCCGGACATCATCATGGTCGGCGAAATTCGCGACCTGGAAACGGCTGACATCGCACTCAAGGCGGCGCAGACAGGCCACTTGGTGATGAGCACCTTGCACACCAACGATGCGCCGACGACCCTGACGCGTTTGCTGAATATGGGCGTGGCGCCGTTCAACGTCGCCGCGAGCGTGCTGTTGATCACGGCACAGCGCCTGACGCGGCGTCTCTGCGAGGCATGCAAAGCACCAGCCGATTACCCTCGTGATGCCCTCAAGCGCGCCGGGTTTACGGAAAACGATCTCGACGGCTCATGGAAAGCTTACAAGGCCGTGGGCTGTTCTGCGTGCAACAACGGCTACAAAGGCCGCGTGGGCCTGTACCAGGTCATGCCGATCAGTGAAGAGATCCAACGCCTGATCCTGGCGTCAGGCTCGGCGCTCGACATTGCCGAGCAAGCAGCCAAAGAAGGCGTGCGCGATCTGCGCCAGTCGGGCCTGCTGAAGGTCAAATCGGGTGCAACGACGCTCGAAGAAATCATCAGCGTGACCAACGAATGATCGTCGCGCGTTTGCCGTATGTCACCGTATCCAACCAATAGCCGGCCCCGGAGGGTTCATGGCCACAGCAGCAGCCGTTAGAGACGTCAAGGACTTCGTCTTCGAGTGGGAGGGCAAGGACAAGAACGGTAAGGTTATTCGCGGAGAAGTGCGCTCGGGTGGCGAAGCGCAAGTCAGCGCCACGCTGCGCCGGCAAGGAGTTCTGGTCACCAAAGTCAAGAAGCGCCGCATGCGCGGCGGCTCGTCGATCAAACAGAAAGACATTGCTGTCTTCACGCGGCAACTGGCGACGATGATGAAGGCCGGCGTGCCGCTGCTGCAGGCTTTTGACATCGTCGGCCGTGGCGCTGCCAATCCCCGTCTCACCAAGCTGCTGAACGACATCCGGACCGACGTAGAAACGGGCACCAGCCTGTCGGTGGCGTTCCGCAAGCATCCGATGCAGTTCAACGCGCTGTATTGCAACTTGGTCGAAGCCGGTGAACAAGGCGGCATCCTGGAGCAACTGCTCGAGCGCCTCGCGATCTACGAAGAAAAGACAATGCAGCTCAAGCAGAAGATCAAATCTGCTTTGGTCTACCCGGTTGCCGTGCTGGTGGTCGCCTTTGTCGTTCTGACGATCATCATGCTGTTCGTGATCCCATCGTTCAAGGAAGTCTTCTCTTCCTTCGGCGCTGAGTTGCCGGCACCGACGCTGGCCGTGATGTGGCTGTCTGAGCAGTTTGTCGCCTATTGGTGGCTGCTCTTCGGTGTGATGATCGGCGGCGGCTACTTCTTCATGCAGACGTGGCGCCGCTCGGAGAAGATGCAGATGGCGATGGACCGCCTTTTCCTGCGCATCCCTGTGTTCGGCGACCTGATTCGCAAAGCCGTGCTGGCGCGCTGGACACGCACTCTGTCGACGATGTTCGGCGCCGGTGTGCCGCTGGTTGAAGCGCTCGATTCAGTGGGCGGCGCGGCGGGCAATGCGGTCTATGCACAGGCCACCGAGCAGATTCAGAAAGAAGTGTCCACCGGCACCGCGCTGACGATGGCGATGCAGAATACCGGCGTCTTTCCGACGATGGTGCTGCAGATGGCGTCGATTGGCGAAGAGTCGGGATCGCTCGACCACATGCTCGCCAAAGCTGCCGAGTTCTACGAAGAAGAAGTCGATGAAATGGTCAAGGGCCTGTCGAGTCTGATGGAGCCTTTCATCATCGTCATCCTGGGCGTTTTGATCGGTGGCATCGTGGTGTCGATGTACCTGCCGATCTTCAAGCTCGGCGCTGTGGTCTGACGGCGTGCCGATGGGCGTGCTGCCTTTCGACCCGCAATTGCTGTTGTCGCCGCCAGTACTGGCCCTCCTGGGCCTGTGCATCGGCAGCTTCCTGAACGTCGTCGTTCACCGCGTGCCGCTCTTGATGGAGCGGCAGTGGTGGGCCGAGGTCGCAGGACACTTGCTGGATGGCGACGCTTGGCGGCGCGTGTTCGCGCCGAAAGACACTTCGGCGCAGCCTTCTGCGGAACACCAGCGCACCGCGCAGGCGCTCGGCCAATCTGTCGAAGCGCTACCCGAGTTGTCGGTTGTGCGGCCGCGATCGCGCTGCCCTTCGTGCGGTCACGTGTTGCGCTGGCACGAGAACATCCCCGTGCTTAGCTGGCTCTTTCTCAAGGCCCGGTGCTCGGCTTGCGGCGTGCGCATTAGCGCTCGCTATCCGTTGATCGAGGTTGCCACCTCGATCTTGTTCGGCGCCGTCGCGTGGCGTTTTGGCGGGCAACCGATCTCTCTGGCCTGGTGCGCGTTTGCGGCCTGCCTCGTCGCTCTGGCGATGATCGACTGGGACACCACTCTGTTGCCCGACTCGCTGACACTGCCGCTACTCTGGGGCGGACTTGTCTCTGCCGCGATGGGCTGGACCATTCCGCTGTCCTCGGCTCTGTGGGGTGCCGTGGCGGGCTACCTGGCGCTGTGGAGCGTCTATCAGCTCTTCAAACTCGTGACCGGCAAGGAAGGCATGGGGCATGGCGACTTCAAGTTGCTGGCGGCGCTCGGCGCATGGCTCGGCTGGCCGATGCTCGTGCCGATCATCCTCGCGGCGTCGGTGATCGGAGCCGCGGTAGGGATCTTCATGAAGTTCAGCGGCCAGTTGCGCGAGGGGCGCTACGTGCCCTTCGGCCCGTTCCTCGCCGGCGCTGGCTTGTCCGTGATGCTGATCGGTGCACCGACGGTCTTGGAGTGGATCGGCTGGGCCTGACGCACACTGTGGCCCCATGAGACTCGGGCCCTTGAAGATTGGTTTGACCGGCGGCATCGGCAGCGGCAAGAGCACCGTGGCGGCGATGCTTGTGCCGCTCGGCGCGGCGCTGATCGACACCGACGCTATTGCGCGAGCGCTCACGGCCGCAGGTGGCGCGGCAATGCCGGCGATGAAGCGCGAGTTCGGCAACTCCATCCTTGATGCCGACGGCAGCCTCAACCGCGCTGCGATGCGCCGCCTCGCCTTTGCCAATGCAACCGTGCGTGATCGCCTGGAAGCTGTGCTGCATCCGTTGATTGGCGCCGAGGCGCAGCGCCAAGCTGATGCCTCCACCAGTCCAGTGCTCGTCTTCGACGTTCCCTTGCTCGCTGAATCCAAACACTGGCGCTCGCACGTGCACCGTGTGCTCGTGGTTGATTGCCGGGCTGAGACACAAGTCGAACGCGTTGCAGCCAGGGCGGGTTGGTCACGCACCGCCGCGTCCCAGGCCATAGCCGCGCAGGCCTCGCGCGAAGCGCGCCGTGCGATCGCCGACGCCGTCATCTACAACGACGGCATCACCAGAGCCGAGTTGCAAGCGCACACCGAAGCGCTTTGGCGCCTGTGGAACAATCCTCGACCGACGATCTGAGTTGCGGCCTGCTCTCCGGGCCAGAAGTCGAAAACACAGAGAAGGCGCCGTGGTCCGCTACGAATACCCGCTCAACGAAGGCATCCGCACCATGCTGCGGCTCGAACATTTGTTCGACCGCCTTGGCCAGCTGATCCCGCGCGACACCGCGCTCGACCACCATTTCGCACTGGCGACGCTGTTCGAGATCGTCGATGTCGCGTCGCGCGCGCCGACCTGAAAAGCGATCTGCTCAAGGACCTCGATCGCCACAAGATCGAGTACCAGGCCTTTCGCGGCAAGCCGGGCGTCTCCGAAGCCGCCCTCGACGCCGTCACAGCGAAGATCGATCACGCCTTCAACGCGCTGAACACCCTGCCCGGCAAGGCCGGCGCGCCTCTGACGACCAACGAGTTCCTGATGACGATCAGGAGCCGCATCAGCATCCCCGGCGGCACCTGCGAGTTCGATCTGCCCGCCTACTACGCGTGGCAACAGCAGGAGCCGGCGAAGCGCCGCGCCGATCTGATGCAATGGGTCGGCACCGTCACGCCACTGGCCGAAGCGCAGAGCGTGTTGCTCGGCCTGCTGCGCGACTCCGGCGCGCCGCAGCGCGTGATTGCCAAGGCCGGCCAGTACCAGCAGACGCTGCCGCCCGGCAAGCCCTTCCATCTGTTGCGCGTGCGCCTGGACGAGACGCTCGGCCTGGTGCCGGAAATTTCTGGCCACCGCCTGATCGTCTCCGTGCGCCTGATGCGGCCCGACAGCGAAGGCCGCATGAAGCCGATCACCGAAGACCAGTCGCTCGAGCTGGCGATCTGCTCTTGAACGGTAGCGCGAGGACGGTGCCTTGCCCGCGCTGCAAGGGCCCGTCGGTCTTGGCCAGCAGCAACCGCTGGCGGCCGTTCTGCAGCGAGCGCTGCTCGAGCATCGACCTCGGTGCCTGGGCCAGCGAGGCCTACCGGGTCGAGTCCAAGGCGCCGGTCGATCCCACCGCGCCCGACGCGCCACCCGACCCGCGCGACTCGCTGCCCTCCTGAAATCGACGGTCACCGCGGCCTTGAAAGGCCCGAATCCGTCTCTATAATCATCTTGCTAGCACTCGACTCAGTTGAGTGCTAACGGCTCGCAGAGACTGCAAGCCACCCAATGTGGGCGTATGCACACTTTCGTGTCATCGTTCTCCCATCCTCGCTAAGACCTCCTTGGAGACCCAAGCATGAAACTCCGTCCGTTGCACGATCGTGTGATCGTCAAGCGCCTCGAGCAAGAAACCAAGACCGCCTCGGGCATCGTGATCCCCGACAACGCCGCCGAAAAGCCCGACCAGGGCGAAGTGCTGGCCGTCGGCCCCGGCAAGCGCAATGAAAAGGGCGACTTCATAGTCCCGAACGTCAAGACCGGCGACCGCGTGCTGTTCGGCAAGTACAGCGGCCAGACCGTCAAGGTCGATGGCGACGAACTGCTGGTGATGCGCGAAGAAGACCTCTTCGCCGTCGTCGAGAAGAAGTAATCCAACGAATTTCAGGAGAGAAAACACATGGCAGCAAAAGACGTTGTCTTCGGCGGCGAGGCCCGTGCCCGCATGGTCGAAGGCGTGAACATCCTGGCCAACGCGGTCAAGGTCACCCTCGGTCCCAAGGGTCGCAACGTGGTTCTGGAGCGCAGCTTCGGCGCCCCCACGGTCACCAAGGACGGTGTCTCGGTGGCCAAGGAGATCGAGCTCAAGGACAAGCTCCAGAACATGGGCGCGCAGATGGTCAAGGAAGTCGCTTCCAAGACCAGCGACAACGCTGGTGACGGCACCACCACCGCGACGGTGCTGGCGCAGTCGATCGTGCGCGAAGGCATGAAGTACGTGGCCGCGGGCATGAACCCGATGGACCTGAAGCGCGGCATCGACAAGGCCGTCACGGCACTGGTCGCCGAGCTGAAGAAGCAGAGCAAGGCCACGACGACGAGCAAGGAAATTGCCCAGGTCGGCGCCATCTCGGCCAACTCCGACGAGTCGATCGGCAAGATCATTGCCGATGCGATGGACAAGGTCGGCAAGGAAGGCGTCATCACCGTCGAAGACGGCAAGAGCCTGAACAACGAACTCGACGTCGTCGAAGGCATGCAGTTCGATCGCGGCTACCTGTCGCCGTACTTCATCAACAACCCCGACAAAC
>JANOEG010000462.1:0-3625 GCA_031413095.1 Burkholderiales bacterium
CGCGCCGAGGGCCTTGACCCAGTCGACGTTGATCGGGTTCGGGATCACGCGCAGCTTCAGGCCGTCGATGTCGGCGACGGTGTTGATGGCCTTCTTGCTGTTGGTGATGTTGCGGAAACCGAGCTCCCAGAACGCCAGACCAACGATGCCCTTTTCTTCGAGCTTGCCGTGCAGCTTCTTGCCCACCGGGCCGTCCATGATGGCGTCGGCTTCCTTGGCGTTGGCGAACAGGAATGGGAAGTCGACGATCGTCATCTCTTTGGCCACCGAGGCCAGGATGCCGGAGTTCATCGACACCATCTCGAGCGTGCCGCCCTGCAGAGCAGTGACGTTAGCCTGGTCGCTGCCGAGCTGACCGCCGGGGAACAGGTTGACCTTGATCTTGCCACCGCTCTTGGCCTGCACGATCTCGGCGAACTTCTTCATGCCGAGCTCGATCGGGTGGCCGACCGGGTTCTGCGTCGCGAACTTGATCGTGCGCTCTTGCGCGAACGAGGTGCCGACAGCGGCGATCGCCGCGATGGCGACGAGGGACTTGATGAATGAACGCTTCATTTGTGGATGTCTCCTGGGGTCAGGGGTGGGGAAAAGAGTACGGGCTTCAGTAGAAAAGTTTGAGCGGCCACAGCACGATCTGCGGGAACAGCACGAGCAGGAAAAGCAGGCCGAACTGGGCGATCATGAAAGGCACGACGCCGCGTGTGACCTCGTCCATCTTCATCTTGCCGACGCCGGCGACGACGTTGAGCACCGTGCCTACCGGCGGCGTGACCAGGCCGATCGAGTTGTTCATGATGAACAGCACGCCGAAATACACCGGATCGATGCCGGCAGCCTTCACCAGCGGCATCAGCACGGGGGTCAGGATGAGGATGGTCGGTGTCATGTCCATCGCCGTGCCGACGACCATGGTGATGATCATGATCATGAACATCAGCAGGATCGGCTTGTCGAGCAGCGGCTGCAACAGCTCGATCAACTGCGCCGGCAGGTTGGCCACCGTGATCAGCCAGGCGCTGACCATGGCCGCGGCGACGAGGAACATCACCACGGCAGTCGTCTTCGCAGCGGCGACGAAGACGCCGTACAGCTGCGAAAACTTCATCTCGCGATATACCAGGGTCGAGATGAGCAACGCGTAAACCGCAGCCACCACCGCGGCCTCGGTGGGCGTGAACACGCCCATGCGCAAGCCCACGAGCACGATCACCGGCAGCACCAGCGCCCACAGCGCGTCGCGCAGCGCCTTCACGCGCTCAGCGCCGCTGGCCTTGGGCGGCGGCGTGGTCTTTTCCTTCTTGGCCACGAAGTACCAGGCCACGGCGTTCGCCACGCCCAGCAGCAGGCCCGGCACGATCGCGGCCAGGAACAGCTTGGTGATCGAGACGTTTGCCGCGACGCCGAAGATGACGAACGCGATCGACGGCGGGATGATTGGCCCGATGACGGCCGCCGAGGCGATCAGGCCGCCGGACTTGGCGCGGCTGTGCCCTGCCTTGACCATCATCGGCAGCAAGAGCGCCGCCAGCGCCGCAGCGTCGGCCACCGCCGAGCCCGACAGCGCCGAGAGCATGCAGGCCGCGACGATGACCACGTAGCCCAGGCCGCCGCGCACATGGCCGACCAAGGCCATCGCCAGATTGATGATGCGGCGCGACAGGCCGCCGACATTCATGATCTCGCCGGCCAGCATGAAGAACGGCACCGCCAGCAGCGGAAAACTGTTGGCGCCCTCGACCAGGTTCTGCGCAAGGATCTGGGCGTCGAAGTTGCCGAGGTGCACCATCAGCGCCACGCCGCACAGAAGCAGCGAATAGGCGATCGGGATGCCCAGCGCCATGGCGCCGAGCAGCGAGAAGATGAAGACGGCGACGGTCATTTCGTCTCCTTGATCTTCAACCCTGCGAGGTCTTCGGACTCCTGGACGGTCACGAGCTCCTCATCAGTCAGCTTGCCCGTGAGCAGCTTGCCGATCTTGAGAAGGTGGAACAGCCCCGCCGACACCGCGAACACCAAGCCGGCCGCCGGCAGCCAGGCCATCGACCAGCCCGTGACCGGCGCCTCGACGTCGAGGCCGATGCGCACCTGCGACAGGCTGCCCGAGAAGATGAGCCACGCGCAGTAGATCATCGCGATCTCGGCGATCGCGAGGCAGACCATCTTGCCGGTGCGCCCGAGGCGGCCGACGAGCATGTCGGTACCCAGATGGCCGCTCTCCTTGATGGCGATCACCGCGCCCAGGAAGATCAGCCAGACAAAAGCCCAACGCGACAACTCTTCCGAAAACGTGATGCCGGAGTTGAAGCCGTAACGCAGCACCACGTTGCCGAACACCATGGCCACCATTGCTGCAAGCAGCAGCACCAGCAGCAATTCCAGCAGCTTGCAGTAGGCCGCGGCGGCCTTGTCGAACCAGTCCATGGGCGTTGTCTCCTTGGAGCGAATAATGTACGAACTGGTTAGTTTTTGGATTCGGGAAAACCCGCGAGCGTGGGTCGCGTTTCCTTCCAGCCCGCCGGACGTTACTACTTGCGCGCGAACCGAACCACCATTTCAATGATGCTGTCACGGCGCGCGGTCAGCGCCGCGGGCGACTCCATGTCGCGCTGAAAGATCCAGCTGAAAGTGTGCCGGTTGGCGACATTGAATATCGCCAGCGCACTGATCGACATGTGCAGATCGACGGCATCGATGCCAGAACGGAAGACGCCACCCTTCTGCCCGCGCTCGATGACTCGGCGCAGCCCATCGATGGCCGGCACGTTCAGTTTGCGGATCGATTTGCTTTGTGCCAGATACTGCGCTCGTTCGATATTTTCGCTCTGTACGAGGCGCGCAAACTCGGGGTGTCCCCACTGATAGTCCAGCGTGTGACCGACCAACTTGCGCAGCGCATCTTCGGGCGGCAGATCGTCGAGGTGGGCCTCGGCTTCCATCGCTCGCATGCGGCGGTACGACTCTTCCAACACCGCGAGGTACAAGCCCTCCTTGCTGCCGAAGTAGTAATAGATCATGCGCTTGCTGGTGCGCATGGCCTCGGCGATGGCGTCGATCCGCGCGCCGGCCAAGCCCTTGTCGGCGAACTCGCGCGTGGCGACTTCGAGGATGTCGGCCATGGTGCGCTCGGGGTCGTTGGTGCGCGGTGCGGCCTTGGTCTTGACGGCCTTGCGCGCCGGTGCGGAATGTACCAATCGGTTCATTCGGCCAGTGTAGGCCGAGAACTACGGACGCTGCAAGCGCAGCGCAGGCTCAGCATTCAACGATGTTCACCGCCAGACCGCCGCGCGCGGTCTCCTTGTACTTGGTCATCATGTCGGCGCCCGTCTCACGCATCGTCTTGATGACCTTGTCGAGGCTGACATGGTGCGTGCCATCGCCGCGCAGCGCCATGCGCGCCGCGTTGATGGCCTTGACCGATGCGATGGCGTTGCGCTCGATGCACGGGATCTGCACCAGGCCGCCGACCGGGTCGCAGGTCAGCCCAAGGTGATGCTCCATGCCGATCTCGGCGGCGTTCTCCGCCTGCTCCGGGGTGCCGCCCATGACGGCGCACAGCGCGCCCGCGGCCATGCTGCAGGCCACGCCAACCTCGCCCTGGCAGCCGACTTCGGCGCCGCTGATGCTG
>JANOEG010000463.1:0-6179 GCA_031413095.1 Burkholderiales bacterium
CTCGGCCGTCTCGGCCTTCAACAGCTTGGCCAGGATCGGCTGCGCGGCGTCGAAGGCCGGCGCGCCTTGCTCGGCCAACTCCGACACCGCTTGCGCCATGCCCCACAGCTTGAGCGACTTCAATGTGGCCACCATCGGCGCTACTGATGAGCTCAATGTGCTGGCTTCACTGCGCATGGCACACCTCCCGGTTCGCGGCCTGGGCCTTGCTCGCGCGCAATGAGTCGTAGCGCAGCACGTCGACCCGCGGCTCGATGACCAGCTGCAAGGCCTGCGGCGCCGTCACCGGCACCGGGCCGGGCGTGCCATCGAGCAGGCGGTGCAGCACGTTGAGCACATGGGTCTTGGTCGGCACGCCGGCTTCGAGCGCCAACTCCACCGCGGCGAGCACGGCCTGCTCGTCGAGGTGCAGCACCAGGGCCAGGATCTCGACCATCTCGCGGTCGCCGCCGGCCTGCCTGAGCAGTGAGATTTGCAGCCGCTTGAAGCCTTCGGGCAACTCAATGAACGGCGCGCCGTTGCGCAAGGCACCGGGCTTCCGCTGTAGCACGGCCAAGTAGTGGCGCCAGTCGTACATCGCCTGCCCCAGCGCGTCGTGGCGGCGATGGATGATGCGAGCGTGCTCGCACAGCACCTGGCCTTCGGCCACCACGATGCCACAGCCGGTGCCTGGCATCGCGTACGTTCTTCTCGACCTGGCCCTTCTCCCAGCCCGACGCCGGGTTGCAGAACTCGGGCTCGAACAGGTAGTGGCTGGCCATTGCCGCAAAGCGCTGGTTGATGTCGCGCGCCTTGCCGCGGCGCACCTTGTCTACAGCCGTCTTCATGTTGTCGTAGATGCCGCGCCGCGGTACGCCGCCCAACGTCGCGAAGGTGTGGTTGTGGGCGTCGAACAGCATCTCGTGCGTTTGCAGCGGGTAGGCGCGCAACACGAACGCGCGGCTGTGGCTGAGCTTGAAGTGCGCGACCTGCAGCTTCACGCGCTCGCCGGCAATGACGGCCCAGTCTTCGCTCCAGTCGAACTGGAAGGCTTCGCCAGGGGCGAACGTCAGGGCCACGAAGCTGCCGCGGCCGGTGGTCTGCTCGAGTTCGTGCCGGCGTGCGCGCCAGGCTCGCGCGAAGGCGGCTACGCGCCCGTACGAGCCGGCAAAGCCCAGCGCGACGAGGTCGGCATGCATCTGCTTCATCGTTCGTCGCTGCTTGCGCGACTTCGTTGTCTCGTCGCTCAACCACTTGGACAGCTTGTCGGCGTGACCTGCTCCCCGTAGAGCGGTCCAGAACAAGGTTAGTAGAGTCCGTTTTCCGAAGAAGGAACGGACATGAAGAAGAGCAGATTCAGCGACGAGCAGATCGTCGGCTTCTTGAGGCAGGCTGAGGCCGGCATGGTGGTCAAGGAGCTGTGCCGACAGCACGGTTTCAGCGACGCCACGTTCTACAAGTGGCGAGCGCGCTTCGGCGGCATGCAAGCCGGTGAGGCCACGCGGCTGCGCGACATCGAGACCGAGAACGCCAAGCTCAAGAAGTTGCTGGCCGAGGCGCATCTGCACATTGAAGCCTTGAAGGTGGGCTTCGGGGTAAAGCGCTAGCCCCGCAGGCCAGGCACC
Source organism: Burkholderiales bacterium (assembly GCA_031413095.1). GTDB lineage: Bacteria > Pseudomonadota > Gammaproteobacteria > Burkholderiales > Burkholderiaceae_C > CADEEN01. The sequence continues at coordinate 1,605 of JANOEG010000463.1, forward strand.
AGGCGGCCGCCCGGATGATCGAGCTGCTCGACATCAGCGAACGCCGCGCCTGCAGCTATGCGGGGCTGTCCCGGACCAGCCTTCGTGAACCACCGAGCACCGACATGGCCACCCAAGAATTGAGCGCGCGCATCGTCGAGCTGGCGCACGAGCGGCGGCGCTTCGGCTACCGGCGCATCCACGACCTGCTCACACGCGAAGGACACGCCGTGAACCACAAGCGCGTGTGGCGGCTGTACCGCGCCAACGATCTCGCGGTGCGGCGTCGCCGCAAATACAAGCGGATCAGGAATGAACGCATGCCACTGCTGCGACCCACGGCGGTCAACCAAGTCTGGAGCCTGGACTTCGTGATGGATGCGCTGGCCAATGGGCGGCGCATCAAGTGCCTGACCATCGTCGACGACTTCAGCCGCGAGTGCGTCGATGTTGCAACGGACTACGGCATCGGTGGCCAGTACGTCGTGCGTCTGCTCGAGCAGGCCGCGCAGTTTCGCGGCTGGCCTGCGGCCGTGAGGACCGACCAAGGCCCCGAGTTCACCAGCCGCGCCTTCATGGCCTGGGCACATGCACGCGGCATGCAGCACCTGCTCAACGACGCCGGCAGCCCAACGCAGAACGCCTACATCGAGAGCTTTAACGGCAAGTTCCGCGACGAGTGCCTGAATGAGCAGTGGTTCGAGTCGCTGGCGCAGGCGCGCAAGGAGATCACGCGCTGGCGGCGCGACTACAACGAGGTGCGACCGCACAGCGCCATCGGCCGCATCCCACCCGCACAGTTCGCCGCTGCGCATCGCCGGCTCGCCGACGATGCGCAGCATCAACCGGAGATCCAGTAGTCTCCCAACTCAGGACTTTGCTAACCAAGAATTGGCCCGCCTACTGGGGGCAGGTCAGGCGAAGGCATCAAGCTTGCTCGGGCCGACTCGCTTGGCGTAGCACGGCTCGACGGTGCCCGCGGCCAGGTACTTTTTGATGGTGTTGCGAGACAGGCCGGTGCGCCGGGCTATCTCGCGGATGGACAACTGCTCGCGCAGTGCCCACCGCCTGATGACACTCAGTGTCGCCACGTCAATCATTCCTTGTGCTCCGTGCCGCATAAAGCAGCAGGCTAGGGTTCTTGCGTGGATCAGATTTGCGTGAAAATCACCGGGCCAACTGGATCACTTCTGGATGGAATTCAACACGCCATCGTTACGCCCGGGCCGACGATGCTGCTCGCGCTGTCCAACGGCACCCGTCTGGGCTTCCAGCGCTCGCTGCCGGGCATGCTGGGCGCGGTGCTGTCGGACATCGTGCTCGTGGCCGCGGTAGCGATGGGCCTGGGCGCGCTGCTGGCGGCGTCGGAGTTCTGGTTCTCGGTGGTCAAGTGGGTGGGCGCGGCCTACTTGGCGTGGCTCGGCTGGCGCCTGCTGCGCTCGCGCGGTGGCGCGCTGGACCTGCCAGCCGACGAGGCCTCCGCGCAGCACACGCCGCGCGCAGTGTTCATGCGCAGCTTCCTGGTGGCGGTGACCAACCCCAAGGGCTACCTGTTCTGCGGCGCGCTGCTGCCTCAGTTCATCGACCCCGCGGCGCCTCAGCTGCCGCAGTACTTGGTGATCGGCGCGCTGTTCTGCGCCATCGACTTCGCGGTGATGTGCGGCTACGCGGCGCTGGGCGCGCACGCGCTGCGCCTGTTGCACCGGCGCGCAGTGCAGTGGCTGGACCGCTGCTGCGGCGCCGCGCTGCTGATGCTGTCGGGCTCGTTGTTGTTGTATCGGCGCTCGGGCAGCTAACGCGTCGGCGACGCTTCGTGCGGTCCCGCGTTACCAAGAGAAAACAGCCGGGGTTGCGCGCTTGATTCACGCGCCGGGTACGTCCGAAGGCGACATCATCAGTCCCTATGTCGGATCTGAAGACCATGCCCGCCGCCCTGGCAGAGCTGTTGCGGCCGCGCCGGATGGCGCGGGTGCGGCGCACCGTGGCCCGCAGCCGCGCTGACGGTGCGTGGTTCGACGCCGTCTTCTGGAGCGTGTTCGCGTTCGTGGTCATAGGCGTGCTGCTTGGCGTCGTCAACGTCGTCGACGCACCGCGCCTAGCCGCGCATGGCATCGACAAGACCTGGCTGGTGGCCGGCGGCGTGCTGGTGGCCATCTTCGTCGCTGGCCTGTTGTGGTGGCGCTGGTTCAAATGGCACGTGCATGCCGTCGATCTGACGCAACGCTCGCCGAGCTCGCATTAGATCTTCGCGCACGCGTCACACAGGCCAACATCAAGGCTTTGACGCGAAGCGTGATTCACGGGTTTGCCCGAAGGCGCCGTGACAACGCGCCATGTCACTCTCGATGCTCGGAGCGCGGCTGACCTTGCTGCGCCACCGCAGCAAATCCACCCAGGAGACATCACAGTGAAATCGATTCTCGCGTTGCGGGTTGCCACCGCCGTCGTCGGCCTTGCTGGCCTGACGCTGACCTCTGCAGCCCACGCGCAGTGGAAGCCGAACAAGCCGATCAACATCATCGTGCCCTGGGCGGCCGGTGGTGCCACCGACCAGATGATCCGCGTCACCGCGGGCGATCTGGAAGCGGCGCTGGGGCAGAAGATCGTCGTGTTGAACCAGCCCGGCGCGTCGGGTTCGATCGGCACCAAGAACGCGCTCGAAGCGCCGAAGGACGGCTACACCTGGACGTCCGGCGCGCCCAAGGACCTCGGCTCCTACAAGATCCTCGGCATGGTCGACACCACGGTGCAGGACTGGCACCTGTATCTGCACCTGGCGCTGCCCACCGTCGTCAGCGTGCCGGCGAACTCGCCGTACAAGGACATGAAGGCCCTGCTCGAGGCGATGAAGGCCAAGCCGGGTGCCGTGTCGGTGGCCACCGCCGGCGTCAACTCGAGCGGCCACACCGCCATCGAGCAGATCGCCGCCGTCACCGGCGTCAAGTACAAGCATGTCACCTACGATGGCGGCAACCCGGCGGTGATCGCTACTGTTGCCGGCGAGACCGAAGTGACGACGCAGCTGTCCTCGGAGCAGTCGGAGATGATCCGCGGCAAGCGCCTGCGTCCGCTGGCGGTCGTCGGCGACAAGGCGATCGAGATCGAGGGCCACGGCATGATCCCGCCGCTGTCGGACTTCGTTCCCGGTTTCAAGACGCCGGTCAGCTACTTCGGCATCTTCGTGCCCAAGGGCGTGCCGGCCGAGGTCACGGCGACGCTGGACGCGATCTGGATGGACAAGATCGCCAAGTCGGAAGTCATCAAGAAGTACGCCACCAGCCGCGGCGCGTTGATGGTGGTGACCGCCGGCGCCGAGGCGCAGAAGATCGCCATGCCGGCGATCGCGGATTCAGCGTGGCAGAAGTTCAACGCCGGCGCCGCCAAGATCTCACCCGACACCGTCGGCATCCCCAAACCGTGACCGCGGTCAGGCTGCACCGCGACGGATGACCACGGACAAGAAGGTATCGCCACAGGCTGATTTCATTGCCGCGGGGGTCTGGGTCGCTTTCGGCCTGGCGGTGATGATCGCGGCCTGGCGCATGGACCGACTGCAGAGCCAGGGCGCCTCGCTCTACACGGCGCCGGGCCTGGTGCCAGGCATTCTCGGCGCGGTCCTGTTCCTGCTCGGCGTTCTATTGGCGCTGCGCGCGGCGCGCGCCGAGGGCCATCGGCTGGGTGCGATCCGGTGGGCCTCATCGCCAGAGACGCGCGCCGTGGTGAAACGCGTTGGCGCTTTCCTCGTCCTCGGACTCGCCTACGCGGCCGGGTTGGTCGGCCATGGCGGCATCCCGTTCTGGCTGGCCACCTTCGTCTTCGTCACCGGCTTCATGCTCGTCTTCGACTGGACCCGGCACCGGGAGGGGGGCCAGACCAAGCGCGGTGTGCTGTTGGCCGTTGTTGTCGGCGCGGGCACGGCGTTCGTCGTCAGCTACGTCTTCCAGGAAGTCTTTCTCGTGCGCCTGCCTTGAGAGACTGAGACGCACGGGCCATGTTCAGCGGACTGATCGCCTTCGGCCACTCGATCTGGAGTTTCGTCACCCCGGAGTCGCTGTTCTACGTCTTCGGTGCGACGCTGATCGGCCTGGTCATCGGTGCCTTGCCCGGCCTCACCGCGACGATGGGCCTGGCGCTGATGACGACGCTGACGCTCAAGATGCAACCGGCGCAGGCGCTGCTCGTGCTGATCTGCACCTATGTCGGCGCCATCTACGGCGGCTCGCGCTCGGCCATCCTGCTCAACATCCCGGGCACGCCGGCGTCCGCCGCATCGTGCCTCGACGGCTACGCGCTGGCGCGTCAGGGACACGCAGGCCGCGCGATGGGCATCGCCACCTCGGGCTCGGTGCTCGGCACCTTGATCGGCATGTTCTTTCTCGCGATGTTCACGCCGCTGCTGGGAGAACTCGCGCTCAAGTTCGGCGCCTACGAGTTCTTCTGGCTGGCGGTGTTCGGCGTCGTCATCTCGGGCACGCTCACCGGCGACGACCCGCTCAAGGGCTGGATGGCAGGCGCACTCGGGTTGTTCGTGGCCTGCATCGGCCAGGAAGCGATCTACGCCTTCGACCGCTTCACCTTCGGCAACCGCGATCTTGC
>JANOEG010000464.1:0-3870 GCA_031413095.1 Burkholderiales bacterium
GATGCCGGCCTCGGCCAAGCCTTCGAAAACGCCGCCCTGGTAGGCGCCGAGCGCGCCGCCGCCTTGCAGCACGAGGGCAACGCGGTCATAGGGCAGCTTCATGGGGATCAGCTGCGAATCTTGTAGCCGGTGGCCAAGAGGCGCAACGCCACGGCCGCGATCATCAGGAAACTGGAGCCCACCACCGCCAGCGACAACCACGGCGAGACGTCGCTGACACCGAAGAAGCCGCGGCGAAAGCCGTCGATCATGTAGAAGAAAGGATTCAGATGCGACAGGCCCTGCCAGAACGAAGGCAGTGAATGCACCGAGTAGAAAACGCCGGACAGGAAGGTCATCGGCATGATCAGGAAATTCTGGAACGCCGCGGTCTGGTCGAACTTTTCGGCCCACAGACCCGAAACCAGACCGAGCGTACCGAGCATGCCGGCGCCGAGCACGGCAAAGATAACGATCCACCACGGCTCTTCGAAATGCGCCGGCGCAAACCACACCGTGACCGCGAACACGCCCACGCCCACCGCCAGCCCACGCACCACGCTCGCACCGACGTAAGCCGCGAACCACGCCCAGTGCGACAACGGCGACACCAGCAGGAACACGAGGTTGCCGCTGATCTTGCTCTGGATCAGCGAACTGCTGCTGTTCGCATACGCGTTCTGCAGCACGCTCATCATCACCAGGCCGGGAATCAGGAAGCTCGTGTAGCCGACGCCGGGGAAGACCTGCACATGCGCTTCGAGCACATGGCCGAAGATCAGCAGGTAGAGCACCGCGGTCAGCACCGGCGCGGCGACAGTCTGCACGCTGACTTTCCAGAAGCGCAGGATTTCCTTGTTGAAGAGCGTGCTGGCGCCAGCGAAGTTCATGCGTGTTCTTTCTGCATGATCTCGAGGAACACATCTTCCAGATCGGCACGCCCGATCTCCAGATCTTCGATCTTCACACCGCCTTGTCGCAACTGGCCGAGGATGGTTTCGACCTCGGCGGCGTCGTGCGCCGTGACCTGCGCGCTGCGGCCGGTCACTCGCGCATGCGTGGCTACCACCGCCGGCAGCGCATCGTCGGTCTTGAAACGCAGCATCGTGCTCGCCGTGCCGGCGAGCAGGTTGGCCGTGCGGTCGAGCGCCACGACGCGGCCCTGCTTCACCATCGCGATGCGGCCGCACAGCGCCTCGGCTTCTTCGAGGTAGTGCGTCGTCAGCAGCACGGTGTGGCCCTGCTTGTTCAGGTTGGCGATAAAACCCCACAGCGTCTGCCGCAGCTCGACATCGACGCCCGCAGTGGGTTCGTCGAGCACGATCACCGGTGGCTTGTGCACGAGGGCCTGCGCCACCAGCACACGCCGCTTCATGCCGCCGGAGAGCTGGCGCGTGTTGACGTCGGCCTTGTCGGCCAGACCGAGGCCGGCGAGCAACTCGTCGATCCAGCCGTCGTTGCGGCGGATGCCAAAGTAGCCGCTCTGGATACGCAGGCACTCGCGCACCGAGAAGAACGGGTCGAACACCAGTTCCTGCGGCACGATGCCGAGCGACTTGCGCGCCGCCGCGTAGTCGCGCACGACATCGTGGCCCATCACCGTGACCGTGCCGCGCGTGGCCCGTGTCAGACCGGCGAGGATCGAGATCAGCGTCGTCTTGCCGGCGCCGTTGGGACCGAGCAGGCCGAAGAACTCGCCTTGTTCAATCGCAAACGAAATGCCGTCGAGCGCACGCACTTCGCCGCGTGCGCCGGCATAGGTCTTGGCGACCTGATCGAACACGACAGCGGGCATGCGAACGATTGTAGGCAGCGCCCTTAACATCTGCTCGATGAGTGCCATCGCGCCGGGCTCCAACAACGCAGCGCGCACGGTCGCGCTCACCGCGCTGGCGATGCTGGCCTTTGCTGCGAACTCACTGCTCTGCCGGCTGGCCTTGCAGCAAGCGAGCATCGACGCCGCCAGTTTCGGCAGCCTGCGGCTGGTCTCGGGCGCTCTGGTGCTGTGGGCCATCGTGCGCTGGCGCAACAAGCCCACGCCCGCACACAAAGACTGGCTGGCGGCAACGATGCTCTGGGCCTACGTCGCCGCCTTCTCGTTCGCGTACATCACGTTGCCCGCCGGCACCGGTGCGTTGATCCTGTTCGGCGCGGTGCAGTTGACGATGTTCGTCGTCGGCCTGCGGGCTGGCGAGCGCTTCACCGCAGTCGCTTGGACCGGCTTCGCACTGGCGGTCGGCGGACTGCTGTACCTGGTCTCGCCCGGCTTGACCGCACCGCCCCTGGCCGGCACGTTGTTGATGGCAGCGGCCGGCATCGCCTGGGGCGTCTATTCGCTCCGCGGCCGCGGCGCCGGTGAGCCGGTGGCCGCAACAGCCGGCAACTTCATGCGCGCCGCACCGCTCGCACTGGTGCTGAGCCTGGTCTTTGCGAGCCAGTTCAAGGTCAGCGGTTCGGGCCTGCTGCTCGCCATCGCCTCCGGCGCCGTCACCTCGGGCCTCGGCTACGTGATCTGGTACGCCGCGCTGCCGCGCCTTTCAGCGCTGCGCGCGGCCACGGTGCAACTGTCGGTGCCACCGCTGGCCGCGATCGGCGGTGTGTTGCTGCTGTCGGAGGCGCTGACGATGCGCCTGCTGATCGCTTCAGCCGCCATCCTCGGCGGCATATCGCTCGTCTTGTTGAGCCGAGTCCGCGGCAAACCCTGAGTCCGCCCGGATCGACCGACCGCACGTCCTGGTGCAAGATCGCTGCCCATGGTTGCGACTCCCCCCACAAAAAAGCCCCGCCGCACGGCCGAGCGCATCCTCGATGTGACGCTCGAGTTGTTTAACCGCTTTGGTGAGCCGAATGTCAGCACGACGGTGATTTCGGCCGAGTTGAAGATCAGCCCCGGCAACCTGTACTACCACTACCCGGCCAAGGACGAGCTGATCAACGGCTTGTTCTCGCGCTATGAAAAAGCGCTCGCCGAAATCCTGCTCGCCGCCGACAACGTGCGCAACGTCGAAGATGCCTGGCTGTTTTTTCACATGCTGTTCGAGACGATCTGGGCCTATCGTTTTTTGTACCGCGACCTGAACGACCTGCTGTCGAAGAACCGCAAGCTCGAGATGCAGTTCCAGCATGTCCTGCGCGCCAAAGGCCGCGCGGTGCAGTCGGTCCTCGGTGGCCTGGCGCGCGGCAACGCCGTGCGCATCGACGCCCGCGAGGCCGAGCCGGTATCCACCGCAATGGTCGTCGTGGTGACCTATTGGCTGTCGTTCGAATACGTGCGCGACCCGCGCCGTGCGCTCGAACCCGAGACCGCAGGCCCGGCGCTGGCGCGTGGCGCGTACCACGTGCTGAGCTTGCTGATGCCCTACATCGAGCCTGCAGCGCGCGACCACTTGCATTCGCTGGTTGCGCCGTACAGACATTGATCGCGTCACTGAACACAACAAGGAGACACTGAAATGGCCAAGTGGACTGCGTACCCGTACGACCTGTTCGACCTCGACGCCGCTGCCGTCAAGAAGCAGTGGGCGCGCCTGCATGCCGGCGACGCCGAGCCGCTGCCCAAGGACGCCAAGGTGCTGGAGGCTTGGGTGCTGTTCCACCGCGGCGAGTTTCAGAAGGCGTTCGACGCGGGCTTGAAAGCGGGGGGCGCCGGCATCACCGTGGCCAACAAGGCGCAGGCCATCTACGCCAACTACGTCGAGAAAAGCGAGAAGACCAAGCTGGCAATGTTCCAGGAGGTGGCGGCGCGCGCCGAAGCGCTGCAAGGCGAGGAGCCGAACCCTCTTGCCGCCCCGCACCGGCCGCCCCATAAGCGGATTGTTGACAAGGATCTGCACCGCCTGAAGAATCTCGGCGATGCGCTCCGGTGCAGATCCGACATCGAATCGCGCAATG
>JANOEG010000465.1:0-3296 GCA_031413095.1 Burkholderiales bacterium
TCATTTTTTATGGCGTGGAAATTATTTTCTTTGTGTCGCTGGGCTCAGGGCTGCAAGTGCAGCCGGTGCACCGGCATGACCTTCGCGCTCCACAAGGGCACGTAGTCGACCCGCGCCCAATCGGCCGCAAATGAGCGGTAGTGCGGCATCCAAGGCAGGCCCGACTGTCCTGATGAATGCATCACCCTGGATTTCGATGGGTCGCCCAGGTCGTAGATCGCCCGTAGCGACGGTGCGTGCTCGTTCAGGTACAGCTCTCCGGTGGTCGCATCGGGTTTGACGCCGACGCGGCCAACGTTGACGGTGTAGCTGTCGCCACCGGTCGGAACGCGCACTTCGAACAACGGCGCCAGCGCCTTGACGCGCGAGAACGGGCGATGCTCGCTGCGCGCCACATGCGCGTCGCCCCAGCGCCATTTCGACACGTCAGCGCCATGGCGCTGCTGCAGTTCGTCGAGCGCGCGCGTCAACGAAACATGACTCAACTGCTCACAGGTCTCGGCCCTGTCGGTCGTTGTCTTGTCGTCACACCACCAGACGTCGTCGCGATCGAGCACGCCTTCGAGGGCGTCGCGAAAGCTGCGCGCGCCGAGCACACGCTCGTAAACCGCCGGGCCGCCGAGTTCATCGATGAAGACCGCACGCACGAGCTGGCGCGACCAGGACCAGAAGATCAGCGGTGCGCTGTCTTCAGCTTTCATGTCGCCGTTGAAATTCCTCAGCGCCAATTGCGCAGCGCCGGCCAGAGGATGCTCAGAACGCGCGCGCTGCAACCACGGCAGCAAGCGCTGCGTCGCCAGCGACAGCACATCGGCCTGCATCGCCGCCATGTCGGCGATCGAGTGCCGGGCGCGAGCGCGCAGCAACTGCTCGATGCGCTGCTGGCGGTACGGCGGTGCCCACTCGCTGGTCAGGAAGTGCGGGTAGTCGGCGGCGTGCACGCGCTGGTTGGCGGTGGCGATCCAGCCGCGCGGCGGCTGCACTTCGCGCGGCGTTTGCGCTGCAGGGATGAAACCCGCCCAGTCATAGCGCGCGTCCCAGCCCGGCGCCGGCACGAGGCCCTTCAAGTCGTTCTCGGGTTGGCGCAGCGGCACGCGGCCCGGTGTAACGACAGCAATCTGCCCTGCCCCGTCGGCCACCACCATGTTCTGCATCGGCGCCACCCAAAGCCGCGTGGCGACATCGACGAACTCGGTGACCGACCTCGCGCGGTTCATCGCCAGCCCAGCGGCAATCGGATCGGTGTCGGCATCGAGCGCGGTCCAGCGCATCGCGATGCCGTACGGCGGATTGCCGCTGGCGCCCGCCACTGCGCCGGCCACACCGCCGGCATCCGAAATCACCGGTCCATGGCGCGACGCTCGCACGACGATGTTCTGACTCGGTGCACCCTTGACGCGGATGTCTTCGGACACACTCGCTGCGCGCTCCCAGCCACCCGGCGTCTGCACCTGCATGGGGTCATCGGGCTTGAAGCGCTCCAGGTATAAGTCCTGCACATCGGGGCCTGTGTTGGTGAAGCCCCAGGCGATGTGTTCGTTCTGGCCGAGCACCACCATCGGCAGGCCCGGCATCGTCGCACCGGCGGACTTGAATCCAAGTTTGCCGGTGACTTCAACGCGTGCGAAGTACCAGAGCGCCGGTGCCGTGATCTTCAAGTGCGGGTCGTTGGCGAGCAGCGGCTTGCCGCTCGCCGTGTGCGTGCCGGAGACGACCCAGTTGTTCGAGCCGACACCTTCCACGCCCGACGGCGGAGCGATGGCCTGCAGGTGATCGATCTGCTGCGGCGACAACGCCGCCGATGACGCGAGGGCGCCACCCAGCTTCAACGACCGCAGCAATGCCGCGTAGTCGGCTGTCGCCAGCGGCGCCTCACCAGGATAGGGCGGCAGCAATTGGTTGATGCGCTCCACTGGCAACGTCTGCGCCAGACGCGCGCGCAGCAGTTCGGTGTTCCAGTTGCCGCCCAGATCCCACGCCATCATGATCGCCCAGGCCAGGCTGTCGACGGGTGACCAGTCCTCCACCGGCACGCCGAGGATCAGCATCTCCGGCGGCCGCGCCTTCATCTGCTGGTGCTGCCAGGCGTTGATGCCCGCCGCATAGGCTCGCAACACGCGCTTCGATTCATCGCCGAGTTGCGCCCACTGCGCCTGTGCGGCGCGGCGCACGCCGAGCGCACGCAGGAACTTGTCGTTGTCGAGCGCGCCAGGCCCGAACGCTTCGGCCAAACGCCCGCTGCCGATGCGACGGTGCGTCTCCAACTGCCACAGCCGGTCCTGCGCGTGCACAAAGCCGAGGCCGAAGGCCGCGTCCTCGATGCTCGACGCGCGGATCGTCGGGATGCCGTGCTCGTCGCGATCGATGGCAAGCGCTGCACCGAGGCCGCCCATGCGCAGCATGCCGTGATGCTGCGGCGTGGCGCGCCAGAGGTAGATCGCCAGCGCTGCCGCCGCGAGCAGCAGCAATGCGAGCAGCGCAAGGGCTATGCGCCGCAACCAGCGAAACATCAGCGCAACGAGAGCTAGCGGCCGATGTAGTCGCCCTTGCCGACCTCGACGCCGGCATGCCGCAGCAGCGCATACGCGGTGGTGGCGTGGAAGAAGAAGTTCGGCAACGCGGCGTGCTTCAGATAGGCCTCGCCGCTGTGCTTGACGGGGTCGCCGGTGCGCATCGGAATCGTGATCTCGCGGCCTTCGCTGCCATCGACCTGCGCGGCGGGAATGGTCTTCACGTAGTCGATCGTCTTCTGAATGCGCGCGCGCAAGTCAGCGATCGAGGCTTCGTTGTCTTCCCACTTCGGCACTTCGAGGCCGGCCAGCCGCGACATCGTGCCCTTGGCGAAGTCGCAGGCCACCTGCACCTGGCGCGTGAAGTTGAGCATGTCGGGCGCCAGGCGCAGGCCGAGGTAGTTGGCGGCGTCGAACTTGCGCGCCGCGGCGTGGGCCTCGGCCTTGTCGAGCCAGGTCAGCATGTTGCCGAGCATCTTGATGAACACTGGCGCGCTGGCCGAATGCATGGAAATCGCCATCGAAAGTCTCCTGTTTGCAGAATGTGTCAGGGCATCCTACAGGCCAGTGCAGAATCGCGTTGCACGAGGTACTCGATTGCCAATGAACATCATCATCCTCGACGACTATCAGGACGCCGTGCGCAAGCTGAAGTGCTCGGCTAAGCTCGAGCACCTGCAAGCCAAGGTGTTCACCAACAACGTCACCAGGGCATCGCGGCGAATGCGGCGCGGCGCGGCGCTTGACAGCCCCCGGGCCCGGCGACTGACGCCGTGACGTTGCCGG
>JANOEG010000466.1:0-2118 GCA_031413095.1 Burkholderiales bacterium
GGCCAGATTTTGGGTAGCGCGTCATGGGGCTTGGGGGCGCCAGGGGTAAACCGAGGGGTAAACCGTGAATGGGCTTGAACGGTCAGGTGCGGGACATCGTGAATTCCATTGTTGGTGCTAAGCTGTTGATCTACAAGGAAAAGTTTTGTGCAGCAACGTCCCACGCCAACCCACGGAATCCCGAAAAATTGGCATGGGGTGCAAGGGGTCGCGAGTTCGAATCCCGCCGTCCCGACCAAAGTTAACAACGGGCTACGTCAGTGATGATGTAGCCCGTTTGCTTTGTCCGCCCCAAGGTCGCCGCGCCGCGGCGCCCGTCCCCCGAGGGGAGTAAAAAGCTCGGGAGCGGCCCTTCGCTTTTTGGAGATCACCATGACGCAATGGCGCAAGAAAACGGCCGACGAGGTCTATGCCGCTGACGAAGTTTCAGCGCGCCTGGCCGCCGAATTGCCGAAGTGGAGCTTCGAAGACGGCTGGATCCGCCGCAAATACAAGACGAGCGGCTGGAAGTCCACGCTCATGGTCGTCAACACCGTCGGCCATCTGGCCGAAGCGGCGTGGCACCACCCCGATCTCACCGTCTCGTATGCCTTCGTCACCGTCAAGCTGATGAACCATGCCGCCAAGGGCATCACCGACAAAGACTTTGCGCTTGCGCGCAAGATCGAAGAGGTGCTGATGTGGCAGCCGGGCGCCGAAGCCGATGCTGCGCTCGAAGGCACGCCGGACGACCCGCGCTTCAAGTACCTGAAGTACGACTGAGCGGCGCTGCTGGGCTGACAGTGTGTTCCTGGCGCGGCACAGAGTGATGACGGCGGCGCTGCCGTGAGCGTGCTGTGGCCGCGGAACGGGGCTTGCTTGCATTGACGAACTCGATGCGACGCCATGCCCACCTTGCTGCCTCCCACAATGAGTCTTGACGCTGATGCGGTCGTCACGGCGGATGCGCCAGCGCGCTTGCATCTGGGTTTTCTCGACCCGTCGGGTTCGCTTGGCCGCCGCTTCGGCAGCATCGGGCTGGTGATCGACGGGCCGGCGACCCAGGTCGCGATCAGTGCGGCCGAGGCGGATGCGGTGATTGCGGCCACGCCGGCAGCACAAGCCGAACTCACACGCGCATCAGAGCACTTGCAGCGTCTGCGCGAGCACACCGGCCGCCGCCAAGCCCTGCAACTGCGCCTGCTGCAAGTCTTGCCGCCGCACGCCGGCTTTGGCTCGGGCACGCAACTGGCGCTGGCCATCGGCACGGCCTTTGCGCGCTGGCATCGCCTGGATGTTGATGCGGTCACGTTGGCTGCGTGGCTCGGTCGCGGTTTGCGCTCGGGCGTCGGCATTGCCGGCTTCGACCACGGCGGTCTGCTCGTCGATGGTGGCCCCGGCGCCGACGGGCGGCCGGCGCCGCTGCTGTCGCGCGTTGATCTGCCGCGCGAATGGCGCGTCGTGCTGGTGCAGGACGCGCGCCTGAACGGACTGTCGGGCCGCGACGAGAAACAGGCGCTCGCCGCGTTGCCGCCGCTGCCGCAAACCGCTGCCGCGGATGTCTGCCACCAGGTGCTGATGCGTGTCTTGCCTGGCGCAGCAATGGGCGAGTTCTCGGTGTTCGCATCGGGCCTCACACAGGTTCAGCGTCTGCTCGGCGAGCACTTTGCGCCAGCGCAGCAGGGGCGCGCGTTCACCAGTGCGGCGGTTGGGCGGCTTGTGCAATGGCTCGGCAGTGTCGATCTCGATGGGCAAGCCGCGCGCGCCGCGATCGGTCAGAGCTCATGGGGCCCGACCGGCTTTGCGGTGCTGCCGTCGCAAGCCAGCGCCGACGCGTTGCTCCTCGCCGCGCGCGCAGCCGGTGTTGTCGATGCTGGGCTCGATGTGCGCGTCGTCGCCGCACGCAACCACGGCGCAACACTGCGCGACAGCCGCGCACGCTGACTTCACACTGCCGCGAAAGACCTTTCTTTATGGAACGACCCTTCATCCTGCACATGTTCACGCCGGGCCGGCAGATGAGCCCGTTCGACGTCAACATGGCCGCCGACGCCGGCTACCAGATCATCGTGCCGTACTGCGATGTCGGCGCCGATGCCGTTGCCGGATTGACGCAGGACGCAATTTTTTCGCGGGGTC
>JANOEG010000467.1:0-5615 GCA_031413095.1 Burkholderiales bacterium
CTTCGTTTCCGCCAATGACATGAGCGGCCGGACCCTGGCGCAATTGACGGCAGACTCTGCCGTGGCCCGGGTAACGGTGGCCACGCTCAACGGCGCGGCCAGCATCAACCTGTCGCTCGCTGCGCAGGGGCGCTTTGTGAAGGTGCAGCTTGCAGGAACAAACTACCTGAGCCTGGCAGAGGTGCAAGTGCTCGGGCAATGAGGCGCTCGCGCCGAGGATTCGCTGAAAGAGGCTAGCGCCGATCAAGCCTGAGGGGTTGAGGGCGGATCTTCGGGGCTCGAGGAGTTGATGGCGATGCCTGACCGGCGAGCCTGATTTGCATGCTTTGTACGCTCAGCCAAAAAAAAAGGGCTCAGCGTCGCCGCCAAGCCCTTGTCTCCACTACCGAATTTGGTAGGCGCGATTGGACTCGAACCAACGACCCCCACCATGTCAAGGTGGTGCTCTAACCAGCTGAGCTACGCGCCTGCAGAGTGGAAATTGTAGCAGCGCCCAGGCGGCGCCTCAGCGACGCCTTGCAGTACGTACGCCGCCGACCTGTGCCACCTGCTTGAGCACCTGCGACAGGCGCTCGGTGCTGGTGACCTCGACGGTGAACGTCATCCATGCCGTCGCGGCGCCACCGCCACGCACGCTCTGCGTGTGTGCTCCGGTGACGTTGACCTTTTCCTTGGCAAAGACTTCAGTGATGTCGCGCAGCAGGCTCGGCCGGTCCTGCGCTTCGACGAGCACGTCGATCGGGTACAGCGCGGCGTCGCCTTTGCTGGCGCCCCACTCGACCGCAATGACGCGGTCCGGCGAACGCTCGCGCATGTGGCGCAGGTTGCTGCAATTCCTGCGGTGAATGGCGACGCCCTTGCCGCGGGTGACAAAGCCGTCGATCTCGTCGGGCGGCGCCGGACGGCAGCAGCGCGCCAGGCTGGTCATCAAGGAATCGACACCGACGACGAGCACGCCGCCGCGGCGCGAGGCGTCGCCGGCACGAGAGCGCTTGATCAGTGGCGCTTCTTCGGCCGGCGCCGGCGCGGCTGGGCGCAGCAACTGTTCGATGTGGCGCAGCGAAAACTCTTCCTTGCCGACCACCTCGTACAGCGCGTCGGCGGACTTGAAGCCGAGCTGCTCGGCCAGCTCATCGCGCAGGGTTGCCGTCTTGCCCTCGCGTTGCAGCAGCTTCTCCACCAGCTCACGGCCGCGCGCGATCGTCTGCCGCTGCGCCTGCGCATTGAACCAGGCGCGAACCTTGGCGCGCGAGCGCTGGCCGGCGAGGTAGCCGAGCTCGGGATTGAGCCAGTCGAGCGACGGGCCACCCTCCTTGGCGGCCGTCACTTCCACGGTCTGGCCATTGGCCAGCGGTGTCTGCAGCGGCACCATCACCCCATCGACGCGTGCGCCGCGGCAGCGGTGGCCCAGGTCGGTGTGCAGCGCGTAGGCGAAGTCCACCGCCGTCGAACCGGCAGCAAGTTCGACCACGGTGGCCTGCGGTGTGAAAACGTAGATGCGCTCATCGGCGCTGTTGGCTTGAGCGTCGGTCGTGAAGTCGCGCTCCCAGGCCAACAACTGGCGCAGCACCGCCTTTCGCGCCTGAGCGATGCGCTCGTTGCTCGCCCCACCCTCCTTGTAGGCCCAGTGCGCGGCGACGCCGAACTCGGCGTGTTCGTGCATCGCCCGCGTGCGGATCTGGATCTCGACCGCACGCCCGTCGTCGTTGCGGATCACGGTGTGCAGCGACTGGTAGCCGTTGGCCTTGGGCCGGGCGATGTAGTCGTCGAACTCGCTGTCCACAGCGCGCCAGCGCTCGTGCACACGTGCCAGGACGGCGTAGCAGGCATCGACGTCGGCCACGATGACACGCAGCGCCGCCAAGTCCATCACCTGGCCCAGCGCGAGTTGTTTGCCCTGCATCTTCTTCCAGATGCTGTAGAGGTGTTTCGGCCGGCCTTGCACCTCAGCGGCCAGGCCATGTGCTTTCAGAAAGCCCGCCAGCGTGCTGCGAAAGCCTTCGACCGCGGCTTCGCGGCCGGCGCGCGTCTCGTCGAGGCCTTTGGCGACCTGCTTGTAGTCGTCGGGCCGCAGAAAACGAAACGCCAGGTCTTCGAGCTCCCACTTGATCTGCCAGATGCCCAGGCGGTTGGCCAGCGGCGCGAACACGGTCTGAGATTCGCGCGCCACCTCGGTCGGGCACGGCACGCGCGCTGCGGCATGCCAGCGCAAGGTTTGCAGGCGCGAGGCCAGGCGCAGCAGCACCACGCGCAGATCGCGCGAAAAGGCGAGCAGCATCTTGCGCACGCGCTCGGTCTGTGCGGCCTGCGCCTGCGCATCGCCCACCGCTGCGGCGCCGCGCGCCGCGCGCTGGATCTGCACCAGCTTGCGCGTGTGCTCGACCAGGCTGGCATACGACGGGCCGAAAGCCTTGCTGACCACTTCCTCGGGCCGCTGCAGCCAATCGCCCGCGTAGACGAGGTAGGCCGCGGCCTGCATCGCCGGTGCAGCGCCGATGGCGGCGAGGATCGCCGCCACACCGTCGGCATGGGCCAGTGCGTTCTCGCCGGTGTCGAGCGCGTGATCGGCGAGCAGCGGCTCGGCGAAGGCGCGCGCGCGGATCAGCGCGGCGTGGCCGTCGCTGTCGGCATCGGAAGCCAGCGCGACGATCGGCGCCGCCTGCGCAACACCCGCGGGCTGCGAGAACGCAGCCGTGGTCTTCATGGCGAGAGCAGAAAGTTGCGCACGGCCGCCACCTGCTCTGGCTGGACCAGCATCGGCGCATGGCCGACACCATCGAATTGCACGAGCTGCGCCTTCGGGCCGCGCTGCGTCATCGCCTGTGCCGTGGCAGCCGACAGCAGATCGCTCTCTCCGCCGCGCAGCAGCAGCGTCGGCAACTTCAGCGAGTCCCAGGCGTGCCACAGCATCGCTTCGCCGGCCTGCGCCATCTGCGGCGTCACGGCCTTGAAGGGCAAGGCGATCGCCGGGTCGGAGCGGGGTTTGAACACACCGCCCTCCTGATGCAGTTGCGGCGCGGTCAGCGCCAGCCACTGCTCACGCGTGTGCGGCCCGAAGCCCTGCGAGATCTCCCACAGCGCCTCGGCGGCTTCGTCCTGTGTGGACCACTGAGCAGCACGGCCGACATAGCCTCCAATGCGCGCGATGGCTGCCGCCTCGATCGTCGGCCCAACATCGTTGATGACGAACCGCCGCAGGGGCGAGCCCTTCAACGCCGCCACGCCGAGGCCGATCAATCCGCCCATCGAGGTGCCGACCCAATCGACTTCTTTCGCATTCAGCCGCGCCAACAGCGTCACCATGTCGGCCACGTACTGCGGCACGGCATACGTCATCGGGTCGGCGAGCCACTCCGAGCGGCCGCGGCCGACGACATCGGGGCAGACCACGCGGTATTCTGTGCACATCGCCTGCGCCAGGGTGTCGAAGTCGCGGCCCTGTCGCGTCAGGCCGTGCACGCAAACCAGCACACGCGGGTTCGCGGCATCGCCCCAATCCCAGTACGCCATGCGGTGCAGGCCGCGATTGTCCAGACACTGCACATGGTTGAGGCGCGGTTCGTTATTCACTTGTCGGCTCCATCTCGATAATCGATGCTAACAATCAACCCACGGAGGCCCGCCTTGCTCACAGGAAAAACCGCACTCGTCACCGGCTCCACCAGCGGCATTGGCCTCGGGATCGCCAAGGCGCTGGCCATGCATGGCGCCAACGTGGTGCTTAACGGCTTCGGCGACGTCGATGCGGCCAAGGCCGAGTTCCGCGACATCGACGCCGAGATCGGCTACCACCCGGCCGACATGAGCAAGCCCGAGCAGATCGCCGACATGATCGCCTACGCCCAGCGCACGCTCGGCCACCTCGACATCCTGGTCAACAACGCCGGCATCCAGCACGTCGCGCCGGTGGAAGACTTTCCGCCCGAGAAGTGGGACGCGATCATCGCCATCAACCTGACGTCGGCGTTTCATACCACGCGCCTGGCGCTGCCGGGCATGAAAGCAAGCGGCTGGGGCCGCATCATCAACGTCGCCTCGACGCACGGCCTCGTGGCTTCGGCGCAGAAGAGCGCCTACGTGGCGAGCAAGCACGGCATCATCGGCTTCACCAAGTCGATCGCGCTCGAAACAGCCACGAGTGGCATCACCGTCAATGCCATCTGCCCCGGCTGGGTGCTGACGCCGCTGGTGCAAAAGCAGGTGGATGCGCGTGCGGCTGCCGATGGCGTGGACGACGCCGAGGCCAAGCGCCGTCTGCTCGCCGAGAAGCAGCCCTCGTTGCGCTTCACAACGCCAGAGCAGTTGGGCGAGCTTGCGGTGTTCCTGTGCACGCCGGCCGCAGACAACATCTGCGGGACAGCGTTCAACGTCGATGGCGGCTGGGCCGCTCAATAGCTACTTCGTCATCTGCGCTGAACCGCTGACCGTCGCGGTCACATCGCCTTTGCCCGCCTCGGTGGGTAGCGCTTCATCGGCCGCCGACATGGTCTTCGCACGAGACATCATCACCGGCACCGGCCCGCCGCCCTGCTCGTTGGTGGCCACGTTGACCTCGCGCACGATGTAGCTGCTGTAGCCGAACTGCTGCGTCATCTGCTGCGCCTTGGCACGCCAGTTGGAAATGGCCTGCGCCGTCACTTCGGCTTCCACCTTTTCTCGCGCTTCCTTCGACAAGGTGTAGCCCACGCGCGCAATGGCCATCGTGCCGACGCGTCCAGTGAGCTGTGCGATCGACGTCGTGTCCTTGCCTTGCACCATCAGCTCGGCCGTGCCTTGCCATCCAGTGATCGTCGGTTGGCCGTTGCGCGGGTTGCCGTAGCGCGGATAGAGCGAGAAGTTGCCGGTCTGCACGTCGACCTGGCCGGGCTTGGCGATCTTCTTCGCCTCGGCCAACGCCGCATCGAGCGCCTGCTTCAGCGCCGACTGCACCGTCTGAGCGTCAGCGCCATCGCGGCTGGTGCTGAAGACGATGCCGAGAACGTCCTTGGTGACCTCCACGGACGCCGTCGTTGTCAGGTTGAGCACCCCCGAAAGCGGGGGTTGGACTTGCGCGGCGGCGCCCCCGGCAGCGAGCGCGGCAGCAAGCGCCAGCGTGGCGCGGTGAAGGTTCTTGGCTTTCTTGGGCATTCAATCTCCGAGTGAAATGGGGCGTTTTCGGGGCTTCGAGCAGCCTGCCGCGGCCGTGAACTATGGAACGGCAAGACTTGTAACTTGAAGTCAGCCACCGTTTTTTGGGCCTCCCGACTTGTAACATGCGCGGCAGTTACAAATTCCTGGAGTCCCCGAACGATGAATGCCCCCGCCAACGCCCGAGCCGACCGAGTGGTTGTCGTCGACGACGACGCCCGCATCCGCGACCTGCTGCGCCGCTACCTCACCCAAGAAGGCTTTGAAGTCTTGCTGGCCGAAGATTCCAAGGCGTTGAACCGGCTGCTGACCCGCGAGACGATCGACCTGATCGTGCTCGATCTGATGCTGCCCGGCGAAGATGGTCTGTCTATCTGCCGCCGCCTGCGTGCCGCCAATGATTCCACACCCATCATCATGTTGACCGCCAAGGTCGAAGATGTGGACCGCATCGTGGGCCTGGAAGTGGGCGCCGATGATTACCTGCC
>JANOEG010000468.1:0-7408 GCA_031413095.1 Burkholderiales bacterium
GCTCCGCCTCGGGCCTGCTGGTGATGAACCACGAGTACACCGACGACGGCCTGCTGCACGCCGACGGCATGAAGACCTGGACGCGCGACAAGGTGCGCAAGTCGCAAGCCGCTCATGGCGTTTCAGTGATCGAAGTCGAGCAGAAAGAAGGCCGATGGTCAGTCGTGCGGCCGTCGCCGTGGGCACGCCGCATCACCGCCAACACGCCGATGGCGCTCGGCGGGCCGGCGGCCGGCCACGCCCTTATGCGCACCGCGGCTGACGCAGGCGGTCAGCGCGTGTTGGGCACGATCAACAATTGCGGCAGCGGCATCACGCCCTGGGGCACCTACCTGACCTGCGAAGAGAACTTCATCTTCTACTTCAACGGTGGCGACACGCTGTCGCCCCACGAGCAGCGCTGGGGTTTGCGTAGAGGCGGCGCCGGCGGCTACCGCTGGCACGAGCACGATGAGCGCTTCGATGCGACGAAGCACCCGAACGAGCCGAACCGCTTCGGCTGGGTGGTCGAGATCGATCCGATGAACCCGAGCAGCACGCCGGTCAAACGCACAGCAATGGGACGCGCCGCGCATGAAGGCGCGACGACGGCCGTGACCAAGGACGGCCGCGCGGTGGTCTATATGGGCGAGGACGCGCGCTTCGAGTACATCTACAAGTTCGTCAGCCGCGACAAGATCAAACCCGGCGGCTTTGCCAGCAACGCCACCCTGCTCGACCACGGCACGCTTCATGTCGCGCGCTTCGACGGCGACGGCAAGGGCCGCTGGATTGCGCTCACCCATGGCCAGGGACCTCTGACCGCCGCCAACGGTTTCGCCGATCAGGGCGAGGTGCTGATCAAGACGCGCCAGGCCAGCGATCTTCTTGGCGCCACCAAGATGGACCGGCCGGAGTGGATCGACGTCGACAAGCAGGGCTGGGTGTACTGCACGCTGACCAACAACAGCAACCGAGCGGGCGATAAACAGCCGGCGCTCGATGCCGCCAACCCGCGCGCCAACAACACGATGGGCAACATCATCCGCTGGAAGGACGCCGGTGATTTCGATGGCGTCACCTTCGAGTGGAATCACTTCGTGCTCGCCGGTGACCCGGCCAACACACGCGCCGAGGCCAAGGGCAATGTCAAGGGCGATGCATTCGGCTGCCCGGATGGGCTGTGGACGGACGCCCGCGGTGTGTTGTGGATCCAGACCGACATGAGCACTTCGGCGATGGGCAAAGGTGACTTGGCCACGCTGGGCCACAACGCCATGCTGGCGGCCGACCCGCGCAGTGGCGAGATCCGGCGCTTTCTCACCGGCCCGGCCGGCTGCGAGATCACCGGCGCCACCGCCACACCCGACGGCCGCACGATGTTCATCAACATCCAGCATCCCGGCGAGAGTCCGAGCGAGCGCAGCGAGCCGGAGCAGCCGCGCAAAATCTCCAACTGGCCCGACAACAACCCAGCGGGCCGGCCGCGCTCGGCCACCGTGGTGATCCGCAAGAACGACGGCGGCGTGATTGGCACTTGACGGACGGCGTGTGACAGTCACGAGCTTGTAACTTTGGCCTCAATTCCAGAGCCAAGGCTTGCCGTGGGTCCGCAGTTGAAGCAGGATTACGGCTCGCCGCAACCATGTCGGATGTCACGCGGCGCGAAAGGCTGTAGCTCCAATGACAACGTTAGCCCGTGCCGCGTATCTCGACTCCTCGTTCGGCGCCGTCAGCGAATTGCCGCACGCCGGCAGCCCGTTGGAGAACCCGTTCGTTTATGACGATGCGGCACGCGAGTTGAAGCAGCTCGCGGCACGCGGCCTGGTCGAGATCGTCTCTGAGCGCACGCAGCAAGTCGCCGACGAAGAGCTGATCGCGCACCTCAGCTTCAAACGCTTGCGCTGAGCGCGGTTGTTGCGCGCGCGCCGCAGATGGCGCGCATTCACGCTCGCGTCATGAGCGCACGCCAACATGGGCAACCATGGTGCCGCACCCCGAGTTCATGGATGCCCACGACGACGATGCCGTGGCCAAGTTGCGCGTGCGCACGGTCTGGATTTCCGATCTTCATCTCGGCACGCCAGGCTGTCAGGCCAAGGCCCTGCTCGACTTCCTGCGCGACGTGCAGTGCGACACCTTGTACTTGGTCGGCGACATCATCGACGGCTGGCAACTGCGTCGCACCTGGTACTGGCCGCAGGCCCACAACGACGTCGTGCAGAAGCTGCTGCGCAAGGCCCGCAAGGGCACGCGCGTCGTGTTCGTGCCGGGCAACCATGACGAATTCGCGCGCCGCTATGTCACGCACACCTTCGGCGGCATCGAAGTCGTCGAAGATTGCATGCACGTCACCGCCGATGGCCGGCGGCTGTGGATCACGCATGGCGATCTGTTCGACGGCGTCATCCAATGTGCGAAGTGGCTGGCTTATGTCGGCGATGCGGCCTACGAGTTCACGCTCAAGGTCAACCGATGGTTCAACCGCGCGCGGGCGCGGCTGGGGCTGCCGTACTGGAGCTTGTCGAAGTACCTGAAGCACAAGGTCAAGCGAGCCGTCAGCTACATCGACGACTTCGAGGCCGCTGTGGCCCGCGAGGCCAAAAAAC
Organism: Burkholderiales bacterium; assembly: GCA_031413095.1. GTDB lineage: Bacteria > Pseudomonadota > Gammaproteobacteria > Burkholderiales > Burkholderiaceae_C > CADEEN01. The sequence continues at coordinate 2,589 of JANOEG010000468.1, forward strand.
GCGGCGCCCATGGCGTGGTTTGCGGCCACATCCACCACGCCGAGATGCGCGACATCGATGGCATCCTGTATTGCAACGACGGCGATTGGGTCGAGAGCCTGACCGCCCTCGTCGAACACGACGACGGCCGACTCGAAATCATCGACCGCAGCGCGCAGGCAGCGAAGATGACAGTGACAGTGCGCGAGCCGGCGGTCGCCGCCGAGCCGATGCCGATGCCTGAGCCCGCAATGGGCGCGGCCGAAGCCGGGCTCTGGCGCTGAGGCGACACTGAAGAAGTCCCTGCGGATGCGCGCGCTCTGGTTTGGGATGGGCTGCAAGGCGCAAACCGCAGACATAGCCCCAGCTATGGCGAGGATTTGCAACGCTGCAGACCGCCCAAAGCAGAGATGCGCGCGCCGCGAGGGACTTTTTCAGCGTTGCCCTAAGCCACCAGGCGCAGCGACTGGCGCGGTGCGAGTGTGGCCGCGCGTGCCAACAGAGTGGCCAGCACCTCGGGCACTTCGAACACGGCGCGGTTGTCGATGCGCGCTGTGGCTGCGTGCCAACGAGGCAGGTCTTGCAGCATCTCGTCGGCAGCCGCAGGCAAACGCGCCACCGAAGGCACGACGATCCCCACGCCCTGCTCCTGCACCCACAACGCGTTGTAGCGCTCCTGCGGCATCGTCCAGGCGTTCTTGATCGTGATCACCGGCAGGCCGAGTTGGACTGCCTCGGACAAGGCGCCGGGGCCGGGCTTGCCGATGAAGAAGTCAGCCAGGCGCATCACATCCGCCACCTCGTCGGTGAAGCCGACCACGGCGTGCTTGGCTGAGCGTCGCAATCGGCGGCACTGCTCGGCCAGCAACTCGTTGCGGCCACACATCAACACCAACTGCACACCATCCAACTCGCGCGCGATGCGCAGCATCTGCTGCGAGCCCTGCCCGCCAAACATGACGACGCCGGTGGGCCGAAGCGGATCGAGGCCCAGCGCCGCGCGGCGGTGAGCGCGATTGATGGGTGGCAGCTCGTAGAACGAGGGCTTGAGGACCATGCCCGATGTCAGGACGATCTGCTCGTCCGCATAGCCTGCGGCGCGCGCCTGGCCGGCTGCCCGCTGCGTTCCGCAAACGAGGGTCTGCGGCAGTCCCGGCTCGATCCAGAAGTGCGGCGGGTGATCGGCCATGTCGGTCATCACGGTGACGAAAGGCACGCCGGGCAAGGTGCTCGCCAACGACTCGCAGAGCACGCGGTTGAAGTTAGGCACCAGCGAGACCACGAGATCCGGCTCGGTCTGCGCCCAGTGGCGCTGCAGTACGCGCAGCAGCGACGCATGACCGAGACGGATGGCGCCTTGCAGCAGCTTCAACTCCTGCGCTAGGCCGAGCGTCCAGCCGCGCTGCAGGCGCTTGTTGTAAAAGTCTTGCGGGTCGAAGCCCATGACACGGCGAAAACTCGATTGAGGGTCGAGCACACGTGACAGATCGATCAGGCGCACTCGCCACGGACGCTCCTGCTGTTCGATCACGGCCTGCAAGGCCAACGCCCCCGCGCGGTGGCCGCCACCGGCGTTGAAATACACGAAGTCGAGAGTCTTCATAACGGCATCGTGGCTGTGAAGCGTGACCTCGCTATGACGGCAAGCGCATCAAGGCCTGGCCCATGCGCAGACGTGCACCCGGAGCGATGCCTTCGCACAGCGTAAAGCCGGGCGGCGCAAAGACGATGATCGTCGAGCCGTGTTCGAACCAGCCCATCTCTGCGCCTTTGGCCAGCGCTGCGTGGCACGCTGTTTCATTGGCGCCGCGTTGGCGCAGCGTCCGGACCACGTCGAGGAAATGGAACCGCATGCTGGCCACCAACACCGCCGCCACCGGCACCAGCGCGATCGTATGGCCACTCTCGTTCAAGCGCAGCCGTACCAATGCGCGCTCGTTGCGGCAGAAAAGGCGCTCGACACGCGCCAGCGCGATCGGGTTGACGTTCCAGGTGTCGCCGCTGATATAGGTGACATGAAGGGCAGTGCAGTCGTGTGGTGCATGGAAGCGGTGGTACATCGCCGACGTGAGGCGCAGCGTGACGTAGCGGCCGCCCTCGAAGACACTGCTGTCCTGCGACGGCCCGAACAAATCGGCCAGTGCGTACGGCATGCCCTTGGCCTGCAACACCTGCCCACGCTCGACCGTGCCGCAGGCGCCGACGATGGCGTCACACGGGCTCGTCAGGACCTCGTGCCGCGGGTCGACGGCGCGCGCGCCGTCGCGCAGCTCGCGCGTGAAGCAGTCGTGGATCGAGTCGAAGTGGGTTCGCTTGGCCTCGCTCAGATCGAGGTCGGTGAACAGGCGCCACACCGCGATCGCGGTGCGTGTGAACCACGGGCTCCGGATGCCGCTGATGCGCCCCATCAGCCGCGTCAGGGCGATGCGTGGCACGCGGTTGGTGAGCAGGAAGTTCAGATCTTCCTGCGCAAAAACACGCCCCAGCAGCCCCACTTTGGCGAAACCTCCGGTTTTCACAACACTGTCAACAGCCTCTGTCATATCTATGCCTCATGGATGAAACCTTTGCCTCTGCCGCCCTGGCGCTTGGCGCGCTGGCCCTGTTGCCAGCTGCCAAACGCCGCCTCGAACTCTCGCGCGCCAAGCACCGCTCGCTGGCCGGCCACTCGCGCTGGGCCAAGCGCCTGGCCGCGCTGATCCCCGGCTACGCCTACGACGAGCGCCGCTTCTTCGACAGCGACGGTGCGCCCGAGAGCGTTGCGCAGCAACGGCGCGTGGCCTTCGATCGCCTGGCCGCGGTTTTCGAACAGCGCTTCCCCGTCAGCGCCGCCACCACCGCGCGCGCACGCGAAGCGATTTCGGACTTGCAGTTCACCGGCCGCTACCGCGTGCCCTTTCAGTACGCACCGCTGGTGCGCGAGCGGCTGCGCATCGGCGCCTTCGCGCAAGCCGCCGACGGCGTGATGGTCGAAGACCTCGACGGCAACCGCTTCTTCGACCTCACCGGCTCGTACGGCGTCAACGTTTTCGGCACCGACTTCTACCGGGCCTGCATCGACGAAGGCGCCGAGCGCGCACGCGCCCTCGGCCCGGTGCTCGGCAACCTGCACCCGATGACGCTGGCCAACGCCGAGCGGCTGAAGGCCATCTCCGGCCTCGACGAGGTGTCGTTCCACATGTCGGGCACCGAGGCCGTAATGCAGGCCGTGCGCCTGGCGCGCTACCACACGCGACGTAAGTACCTGGTGCGCTTTTGCGGCGCGTACCACGGCTGGTGGGAAGACGTGCAGCCAGGGCCAGGCAACCCGTTGCCGCCGCGCGAGACCTACACGCTGCGCGACATGGACGAGCGTTCGCTGAAGGTGCTGCGCACCCGGCGCGACATCGCCTGCGTGCTCGTCAACCCGTTGCAGGCCCTGCACCCGAACGCCAATGCGCCGGGCGATGCCCAGTTGATCGACGGTTCGCGTCGCGCCGCCTTCGACCGCGAGGCCTATGCGGCCTGGTTGAAGCGGCTGCGCGAGGTCTGCACCGAACGCGGCATCGTGCTGATCTTCGATGAAGTCTTTGTCGGCTTCCGCCTCGCCCCTGGCGGCGCGCAGGAGTACTTCGGCGTGCGCGCCGACATGGTGACCTACGGCAAGACACTCGGCGGCGGCCTGCCGGTAGGCGTGGTCTGCGGCAAACGCGAACTGATGAAGCGCTTTCGCGAAGAGCGGCCGGCCGACATCTGCTTTGCGCGCGGCACCTTCAATTCGCATCCGTATGTGATGGGCGCGATGGCGGCGTTTCTCGACCGTGTTCAAACGCCCGCGGTGGCCGCGGTCTACGACGGTCTCGATGCGCGCTGGAACGCACGCGCCGAAAACCTGAACTGGCGTCTGCGCGAGGCCGGCGTACCCGTTCAAGTGGCCAACCTGTCGAGCATCTGGACCGTGCTCTACACACAACCCGGCCGCTACCACTGGATGCTGCAGTTCTACCTGCGCGCGCAGGGCCTGGCGCTGTCCTGGGTCGGCACCGGCCGCTTGATCTTCAGCCTGAACTACAGCGACGCCGACTTCGACGCCGTGGCCGAGCGCTTCGTCGAGGCGTGCGTGCAGATGCAGGCTGACGGCTGGTGGTGGAGCGCGCCGTCGCTGACGGCCAAGGCCATCAAGCGCAGCATCCTCGGTGAAATGCTGCGCTTGAAATTCTGAATCCATTCAGCGGTGACGCACGTGCGTCATCGGGTCGATCAGCTCGCCGCGCAGCAAGTGCAGCGGCGCCTTGTGGTACAGCCAGATGTCGTGGAACGGGTCGGTGAGGATCTTGGTCAGCCACACCAGACCCGTGGTCAGATCTTGCTGCAACCACAACTGACCTACACGGATCACGAGGCCGGCAACACCGAGCGCCAGCCAGGCGATGCCGACGTCGTGCAGGTAGCCGTTGAAGTCCGTCGCCGGCTCGATGGTGCCGAACAGTGAAGGCGCAAACCACAGCGCAGCGGGGATCGCAACCCACACCGCCATCAAGACGATCTTGCGACGGATGTTGTAGCCGACCTTGATGTCTTCCTTGAACGCGTCGCTGGCGTGGTTCACATGGTCGTAGCCGCGCGGCTCGAAGAAGAAGTGCCCGGCTTGGCGCGTTGTCATCGACACGCACCAGGCCAGCAGCGCGGCCATCGCTGGATCGACGAACAACAGGCCGTAGGCGATGACAAAGCTGATCGCGCTAACCAGGTGCAGGCTCTGGTTGATGCGGCTGTGGTGGTAGTAGCGGTGGTCGTCCCAGCGCTGGGTTTGAAGGGCTTTGTAGAAGTCGCTCACCGGTGGGGCTCCTGGTGTGGTCCGT
>JANOEG010000469.1:0-10802 GCA_031413095.1 Burkholderiales bacterium
ATTGACATCAGATCCACCCGTTGCTGATGTCCACCATGCGCGCAGCCACCGTCTCCCTGTCAACGGCTCATTCGCCGCCGGCTGAAGATCCCCACCGCCAGCTCGCACGTCTGCCGGCCGTCCTGAAGCTGACCGGCCTGGGCCGTTCGACGATCTATCGCTGGATCGCCGACGGCTCGTTCCCGGCGCCCGTGCGGCTCGGCCCACGCGCTGTGGCTTGGCGCTGGTCCGACCTGGATCGCTGGACGCAGTCTCGCGCCACCGCGCATCACTGACCCGAGCCGCGCGTCGAGTCCAGGGCGGGCGCAGCCCGGCGCCAGCGCACCCTTGACGCGGAGCGCGGCGCAGCCACGCTCGGGCTCGCGGGCAGGTGGCAGTTCAGCCCCCTGCCCGCCGAGCCCGTCCGGCGGCGAGGACCAGCTCGTCCCCCTGGCTCAGCGCGCGATGTCAGATGATCTGCGCTGCAAGGTTGGTGTCGGCGCGGTGCGGGCGACATCGCGGGTCCGTTCTCTGCCCCGCTCCATCGTCGGTAGCTCGCGCTGAGCGTCCTGCTCCGGCGGCTTGTACCGCACGCCGGGCAGGTGCCGCGCGTACTGCACGATCGACTGCGCCAGGGTGCGGTCATCCGCATCGGGCGACGAGGCCAGCGCCTTGGCGATCTCGCACCAAGCCTGCGCGGCATCGCGGCGCGAGCGTGTCAGCTTGACCGGCGCCTGCCCGCCCTCGCGCGGTCCGCGGTTGCGCCCCTCGTTCCGGGCCTTGCGGTGCCAGAGGCGCTCGGTGCGCCGGCTGCCGCCGCGCGTGATCTGCGGCGAGGCTTCGGCCTCGATGCCATGCTCGCGCAGCTTCTCCGCGAAGACCTCACGCCAGCGTCGCAGGTCGGCTTTGCGGGGGTTGAGTCGCCGGCCATCCTTGCCCTCGGCGCGCACGGCCAGGTGGACGTGCGGGTTTGCCTTATGCGTGTGCAGCACCATCACGTAGCGGTGGTTCCACAGCTCTATTCGGGCGAAGGATCGCGCGGCACCCTCTAGCGCAGACTCCGGCGTTCCGGCCGGCATCGACAGCATGATATTGAAGGCTTCACGACGCTCGCTGCGTTCGGCGATGCGGGCGCCGGCATGACGCCATTGTTCGACCAGGTCGTGCACGCCGTCCTTGCCTTCGTGCACCACGCCGCGGTCGTCTTCGATCGGCAACCGACCCTGCTTGCTGATGTAGCGAAAGTGCGCGGCGATGGCGGCCATACCGCGCCCGCCGCCGGTGACCTTGATCATCACCTGCGGCGCGCCACGCACGACGGTGGCGTGCAGGCGTGCGCGGATAGCGCGTGCGCGGTCGTGGAGCCCGGCCCCACTGAGAACGGCGGGCGGCGAGCGCACGGTCCGGTTGCCGGGGTAGAACAGGCGGTCACCCCACTGCACGAGGAGGCCGTCGAGGGTCGGGGTCGTTGTCATGGCGAGGTTCCTAGGTGACCATCGGCCAGGAAGGCCGAGGCGCGACTGATATGGGCGCGCAGATCGACATCCACGGCTTGCAGCCGCTCGGCGTAGTGCGCAACGCCCTCCGCTGAGCCGCGGCGCAGCGCCCGCATGAACTGCTGCAGGTCGACCGACAGGGTGGCGAGTTGCTCCGTCGAGGCGCGCAGGGCGGCGCGATCGGCGTCACGCTCGATCGACCGCCTCGGCAGTTCGGCGCGGCGGATCAGCAGGGCGATGAGGCGCGCTTGCGACAGGCCGAGCAGCGTCGCCTGCGTGGCGAGCACGGCCGAGTCGTCGTGCGACAGGCGCACGCTGAGCTTGATGGTGCCGCCAGCCTCGCCGCGCGGTTCGATCTGCGGAAGGAGTCCGCCGACGTTGGAGGGCACCGCCGCGATGAGGGCTTGGCGAGCGAAGACGGCCAGCGTCATGTCGCGCGCCTGCGCCGCTGCGCGAGCGGCATCGCCGATGCCGCACAGGTCGATGGTCACGCGATCACGCGAGCGCCGAGCCATGGTCACGCGCCGCTGCGCATCGCAGTGGCATCCCATCGGCGGCGCGCCGCCTATCCTGCCATCCCCCTTTCTCAAGCTTCTTCATCTCCACTCTCGGTACGTGTTGCGGCTGGTCTTTTGGGGGGTCGGACCGTCCGACCCCTCACGCCAGCCGACTGCCAAGGCTCGCGATGCGATGCTTCAGCGATTCGAGGTCAGCGTCCGAGACGCGAGGCGCGGTCTTCGCAACCTGGTCCAGAACGAGTTCGAGCCGAGCGCAGGCCGCGTCGGCTTGTGCAAGCAGCGACCGTTGTGCTCGTCGATGTGTTGGCACATTCGCCGGCGGGGCGCCGTCGGCGCAAACCGCGTTCACGGCGCTTCGGGTGATCTCGCCGTCGCCGGCCAAGAGCGCCCTCGCACGCTCCGGCTCGTCGCGGTGCAGCTTGCTCAACTCGTACAGCGTGCGGGGCGAAGTGCAGCGCCCGGCCTGCATCGCCTCCTTCAATTCCGGCGGCAACTCCAGCAGCGCAAGGTGATGAGCAATGGTCGTCTGGTCGATGCCCATGCGCTTGGCGATCGTCGCGTTCGAATCGCCCGCATCCGCCTGCCGGCGAATCAGGCGCGCCATGTCGAGCGGCGTGAGACCGTGGCGCTTCTGGTTCTCGGCCGCCTGCGCGTAGGGGTCAGCCGGCGCGTCGCGAACCACGACGGGCACTTCGCTCAAGCCGGCTCGTAGTGCGGCACGCAGTCGCTTGGCGCCGAAGTGAAGGCGGTGGCGGCCTTGCGCGTCGGCAGGATGCACGACCAGGGGCTGCAGGATGCCGCGCTGGCGAACGTCGTCGGCGAGTTCGTCGATCTCGGCGTCGGGGAACTCGGTGCGCGGGTTGTTCGGGTCTTCGGACAGCTGATCGAGCCGCACGAGCAGTGGACGCCCGGCGCCTGAAACGTCAGCTTCAGCCGCAGCCTTCGATGAGCGCGACGGCGCGGGTGAGCGTGCGTGCTGCCTTGCATGAGGCAACGACGAGTCGTGCCACAGCTCGGGATCGGCGTCGAGAAGCTCGAGCTGATCGGCCTTCGGTTTGCTCCACGGCAATCGCATCGGGCGATCGTGCCGCCGCGGTGTCTCTCGCGAAAGAACCCCGAGAAACCGCATGTTTGCGGCGTTGAAGTCTCCTGGCGTGTCGCTCGATACCGAGCCCTCTCAAGAGGCATACACGAGCGTCACGCATCGTTTCAACCTTCCTCCACACTGCCTCCAAAAGAGCGCGGACCGCTGCCGCGGCGCGCCACTGCGCCGGGGTCAGTGCGAGATGGGTCAAGCAGGCCCGCGCGGCTGGCGTCGGTTGAAAGCTCCCTTGCAAGCAGCGCGTCCAAGGAGCGCTGCCCATGCGGCCCCACGAACGCGCTGGGGCGGGTTTGGCCCACTTTTGGCCCACCGGAAATGCGAACGGCACCCGAAAGTGCCGTAAGTCATTGATTCTGCTGGTGGGCGGTGCAGGGTTCGAACCTGCGACCCCTGCCGTGTGAAGGCAGTGCTCTACCGCTGAGCTAACCGCCCCGACGAAGGCTGAAATTATGCCATGCGACGCCACACGGTCTTGCCGCCACTGGCCTTGTCGAGATCGGCAAGCACGGCGTCGTGCGCCGCGCGCTCGTCATCACTCACGGCCGCCGCGTGCAGCGTGAAGGCGCTCAACGGCGCCAGGGCTTCTGCACCTGCCGCGCCATTCGTGGCCGATGCCGCGCCAGCTTCGATGACCAGCGAATCCTGCCCACGCGTCAGGCGGATGTAGACCTCGGCCAGCAAACCCGCGTCGAGCAGCGCCCCGTGCAGCGTGCGGTTCGAGTTATCCACTTCCAAACGCCGGCAGAGCGCATCGAGCGAGTTCGCCTTGCCGGGGAACATCTCGCGAGCCATCAGCAGCGAGTCGGTCACTTTGGCGACATGCTTGCGAAAGCCGTCGCGCTTGATCCGCTTCAACTCGGCGTCGAGAAAACCCACATCGAAGGCCGCGTTGTGGATGATGACTTCGGCGCCGGCAACATAGGCGACCAACTGGTCCGCCACTTCGGCAAAACGCGGCTTGTCGGCAAGAAAGGCATCGGTGATGCCGTGCACCTTGATCGCCTCCTCGCTGCTCGGCCGCTCAGGATTCACGTACAGATGCAGGTGATCGCCGGTCAGGCGACGGTTGACCATTTCGAGGCAGCCGATTTCGATCAGGCGATCACCGTTGTCGGGCGACAGGCCGGTGGTTTCGGTGTCGAGAAAAATCTGCCGCATCACTGGACTCCGCGCCGTGCACCGCGCAGCCAGAGCCAGACGCCGGCCGCCACCATCGGCACGCACAGCCACTGGCCCATGGTCATGCCGAGCGAGAGAAGACCGAGGAAGCTGTCGGGCTGGCGGAAGAACTCGGCAATGAAGCGCAGCAGGCCATAGCCGACCAGGAACGCGCCCGACACCTGGCCAAGGCCGCGCGGCTTTTTCGCATACAGCCACAAGACGATGAACAGCAGCAGCCCTTCGAGCAGCATTTGGTAGAGCTGCGACGGATGACGCGCAAACGTTTGCCCCGACTGCGGAAAGACCATCGCCCAGGGCAGAGACGGGTCGGCCGCACGGCCCCACAACTCGCCATTGATGAAGTTGCCCAGGCGGCCTGCGGCCAGGCCGGTCGGCACGCACGGTGCGATCAAGTCGGTGACGGCGAGGAACGCACGGCCGCGACGCCTTGCGAACAGCGCCAGCGCGGCGATCACGCCGAGCAGGCCGCCGTGGAACGCCATGCCGCCCTTCCACACCATCAACGCTTCGAGCGGATGCGCGGCGTAGTAGCCCGGCTTGTAGAACAGCACGTAGCCCAACCGCCCGCCGATGATGACGCCGAGGACGCCGAAGAACAGCAGGTCTTCGACGTCACGCTTGGTCCATCCCGCCTGCGCCCAGTGCGGCTGGCGCGTGCGCAGTGTTCCCAGCCAGAGAAAGAGCACGAAGGCGACGACATACATCAGGCCGTACCAGTGAATGCCCACCGGGCCGAGCTGCAAAGCGATCGGGTTGAACTGCGGATGCACGAGCATCGATGAACTCCATCAAGCAACGCGCGATTGTCGCCGCTTCGTCAGCGTGGGCCGCGCGCGCACATGCGCAACGAAGCGTTGCACCACAGGCGCCGCCGGTGCGCTCCAGACCAGGCTCGTCTGCGCGCGCAACTTGCAGCCGACGACGTGCCGGTAGACAACACCCGTCCGTTGCAGCTTCGTCACCGACTCGGGCACCCAGGCCACGCCCATGCCGGCCGACACCAGGTTCACCAAGGTCTGCATCTGGATGGCTTCTTGAGCGACATCGGGCGTCCAGCCGAGGGCGCGCTGCGCGGCGAAGATCGCGTCGTGCAGTGTGGGCGTGACAGCGCGCGGAAACGTGAGCAAGGGCATGTCTCGCAAGTCGGTGGCGCGAATGCGTGACCGTGCCGCGGCGGCCGAGCCCTCGGGCAGCGCCAGCCACATCGCTTCATCGAGGACCCGCTGCGACTCGAAGCCCGCCGGCGCAGCATCGGGCGCGTGCAGGACGAATCCGGCATCGATTTCGCCGGCAGCGAAGGCCGCGGTCTGCACGTCGAGCGTGGCCTCGCGCAGCTCGATGCGCACGCCGGGATGTGCTTCTCGAAAGCTTCGCAGCCACAGTGGCAGTGGCCCATAAGCCACGCTCGACACGAAGGCCAGGCGCAGGCGCCCGCTGTCGCCGCGCACTGCCCGTTCCACGACGGCAGGCAGCGCCGCAGCATCCGCAAGCAGGCGGCGCGCGACCTCGAGCAGCGCAGCACCACTGGCCGACAAACCCACGCTGCGTCGCGTGCGCTCGAAGAGCAGCGTGCCCAGACGCTGCTCCAGCGCCTGAATAGCCTGCGTCAGTGGCGGCTGCGTCATCGACAGGCGCGCCGCGGCGCGGCCGAAATGCAGTTCCTCGGCCACGGCGACGAACTGGCGCAGCGCTCGCAGCTGGATCAATGGCTTGTCGTTCATATCAATCCCACCAGACAAATATATTGGACGGACGATACGACCGCTCGGCATACTGTTTCGCTGCCATCTGGAGACGACCATGACAGAAGCCAACCGCCGCTCGAAGAACATCACCCAGGGTGTCGCCCGCGCCCCGAACCGCTCGATGTATTACGCGATGGGCTACGAGAGCAGCGACTTCGCCAAGCCGATGATCGGCGTGGCCAACGGCCACTCGACGATCACGCCGTGCAACTCGGGTTTGCAGAAGCTGGCCGACGCCGCCGTCGATGCGATCAGAGCGGCAGGCGCCAACCCGCAGGTCTTCGGCACGCCGACGATTTCCGACGGCATGGCGATGGGCACCGAGGGCATGAAGTACTCGCTGGTGTCGCGCGAGGTCATTGCCGATTGCGTCGAGACCTGCGTCGGCGGGCAGTGGATGGACGGCGTGCTCGTCATCGGCGGCTGCGACAAGAACATGCCCGGCGGCATGATGGGCATCCTGCGCGCCAACGTGCCGGCCATCTACGTTTACGGCGGCACCATCCTGCCCGGCCGCTACAAGGGCAAGGACTTGAACATCGTCAGCGTCTTCGAAGCGGTCGGCCAGTTCAGCGCCGGCAACATGAGCGAAGAAGACTTCTGCGAGATCGAGAAGCGTGCGATCCCGGGATCCGGCAGCTGCGGCGGCATGTACACCGCCAACACGATGAGCTCGGCCTTCGAGGCGCTCGGCATGAGCCTGCCCTACTCGTCGACCGAAGCCAATGTGCATGAAGAAAAGGTGACGAGCACGGCACGCGCGGCGCAGGTGCTGGTCGATGCGGTCAAGCGAGACTTGAAGCCGCGCGACATCGTCACCAAGAAGGCGATCGAGAACGCGGTGGCCGTGATCATGGCCACCGGCGGCTCAACGAACGCGGTGCTGCACTTCCTGGCCATCGCGCACGCGGCTGAAGTCGAGTGGACGATCGACGACTTCGAGCGCATGCGCAAGAAGGTGCCGGTGCTCTGCGATTTGAAGCCGAGCGGCCAGTACCTTGCGGTCGACCTTCACCAGGCCGGCGGCGTTCCAGCGGTGATGAAGGTGTTGCTGGAAGCCGGGCTGCTGCACGGCGATTGCATGACGATCAGCGGCAAGACCGTTGCGCAGATGTTGGCCGAAGTGCCGCCGCTGCGCGCCGACCAGCACGTGATCAAACCGGTCACTGACCCGATGTACGCCGAAGGCCATCTGGCGATCCTGCGCGGCAATCTCGCCCCCGAAGGTTGCGTCGCCAAGATCACCGGCTTGAAGAACCCGGTCATCACCGGCCCGGCGCGTGTGTTCGACGACGAGCAAAGCGCGCTCGCCGCCATCATGGCCAAGAAGATCAAGGCTGGCGATGTGATGGTCTTGCGCTACCTCGGCCCCAAAGGCGGCCCGGGCATGCCTGAAATGCTGGCGCCAACGGGCGCGTTGATCGGCCAGGGCCTCGGCGAAAGTGTCGGCCTGGTCACCGATGGCCGTTTCTCAGGCGGCACCTGGGGCATGGTCGTCGGCCACGTCGCACCGGAAGCCTTCGAGGGCGGTGCGATCGCGCTGGTGCATGAAGACGACTCGATCACGATCGATGCGCACCGTCTGGTGCTGAGCCTGAACATCAGCGACGATGAACTCGCTCGCCGCCGTGCGGCCTGGACAGCGCCCAAACCGCGTTACACGCGCGGCGTGCTTGCCAAGTTCGCGTTCAATGCCGCCAGCGCCAGCCGCGGCGCGGTGCTCGACAGCTTCGAGTAGTTCCGGTCAGCGTTTCTTCTTCGGCGTGCCGTCGAGCGAGTCGCCGAAGCTGGTGCTCTGCTTGCTGTCGAAGACGCTGTCGCGCACCACCTTGTCGTTCTTTTCGCGCTTCTCCGCGCGCACCCCTTCGACCCGGTTGGCAGCCAGACGCCGCGCGCGTTCGGCGCTGTCTTCACGCTTCTGCCGATTGCGGTCGATGCCGAGCGCGTCCATCGATTTTTGGCGGCGCTCTTTTTTCCTGTCTTCGAGCTTGTCCATCTCACGCCGCTTGGTCATGCCAGAAGCGTCGGCATAGGCCCACCACGCTGCCGCCAGCGCAAACGGCGACAAGACCCACCACCACGACATGGCGCCCACCGGAGCGACGTCCGCGAACTTGAGCACGATCAGCAAGACACCGACGATGATGAACCACATGGCCAACCTCCTTGGAGCGACCATCCCGGCCAGCCGTCGTCAACGGCTTTGCCTAGAATCGCGTTGCAGCAAACTGTAACGTAGCGCCTGTGCGCTGACCTCACCGGCCGACGGCCCCCAACGGAAGGAAGTCATGAAATCTATGTTGATCCTCGGCGCCACGATTGCTTCGTTGGTGTCCCTGCCCGCCCTGGCCAGCGCCGATCTGGCACAGAAGAAAAACTGCATGGCCTGCCACGCGACAGACAAGAAGCTGATCGGACCCGGCTACAAGGAAGTCGCGGCCAAGTACGCCGGTCAGAAGGATGCCGCCGACAAGCTGGCGCAGAAGATCGTCAAAGGCGGTTCAGGCGCCTGGGGCCAGGTGCCGATGCCGGCCAATCCGCAAGTCAGCGAGGCCGAGGCCAAGCAGCTTGCCGCCTGGGTGCTGTCGGTCAAGTAAGCCGCGCCGCACCCATCAACAAAAAGGCCCCGCACTGCGGGGCCTTTTTTGTTCGGCATCGGGTTCGGCTTCAGCGCCACCAGCGCGAAGTGCCGAGCGTCGGCGTGACGCCGGCCGGTACGCGCCCTGCGATCCAACCCAGGCGAGCCAGGAACAACTCGGCCAGACGGGCCAGCCAAGCAGTGGACGAATGGCTTCCGACGGCGATGACTTTGGGCATGGCACGCTCCCTGTGCGATGTTGAGGTGCGGACAGAATGAACCAGATGCATGACAAGCATTTTTCAAGAGCAAGGCCTGTCTTCGCATCCCCGCATTCAGGGAGTGATGTGTCACAGCGCAACAGAATCGTCAGCCGAATCTCACGGCCACCGCGGGCGGCAGTGACGAGCTGACGGTCTGCCACCGGTCGCCGCCGTCGCCGCTGGCCCACAGGCCGCCGCTGGTGCTGGTCATCATCAGGGTATGCCCGTCGTCTGCCACCGTCAGGCCGTGGCGGTAGACAAGGTCGTAGGCATGCTGCTGCGGCAAGCCATCGCGCAAGGTCTCGAACGTCTTGCCGCCGTCGCGAGTGCGGTTGACGATCATCGCCGCGCCCACCGGCACACGCTTCTGATCGGCCTCGGCCGGCGCGAACCATGCGGTGTCCGGGTCGCGCGGATGCACTGCCACCGCAAAGCCGAAGTTCGACACCGGTGCCGTCGTGATCTCATGCCAGCTCGCCGCGTTGTCGGTCGAGCGCCAGATGCCGCCGTGGTGCTGGCACCAGAGCACATCGGGTGCGGCGGCGCAGCGCACGATGCGGTGGGCGTCCTGGATGTTCTGGTCGTCAGCCATCTCCGGCGGCATGAAGTTGGCGCGCATGCCTTTGGCGGTGATCTTCCAGTTCGCACCGCCGTCGCGCGTGGTCCAGGCGCCACCGCAACTGATGCCGAGCAGCATCTCGCCGTCGCGCTGCGGATGCACGCAGATCGAATGGATGCCTGGCACCGGATAGCCGCCACCGAACCACCCGAGGCGCTCCTTGCGGTTCCACAGCGACTCGACGAGTTGCCAGGAGCGACCGTCGTCACTCGATTGAAACAATCCGCCGGGCAGCGTGCCGGCCCACAAGCGTCCGTTGCCTCGCTCCAGCGCCCAGATCAGCACCAGCTTCCACTCCGGCCCTTCGGCACCCTCGGGTTGCTTCGGAAAAGTCGGCGCCGCAACCTCGGACCAGACGCGGCCGGCATCGTCGCTGGCCCACAGCTTCGTGCCGTAGTGGCCGGTGGTCAGCGACGCCAGCATGCGCGAGTGCCCGTCCGCTGGCGGCAAAAAGATGCTGACCGGCTCACCAAGGAAGCTCACATGCTCGATGGCCCACGCGTTGCCGCGGCGACGCAGCTCGAACAGGCCCTTCTTCGTCGCCACCCAGGCGCGGTCATTGGTGCTCATCGGGTCATCCTCCGGAGAGTGCTTGCAGCACGTGAATGCGACTCTTGGCGTCGAGGCGGTCGGCAAGTTCGACGCGCTCGGTACAGCGGCGTCCGTCGATGAAGCAGACCACGTTGGCACGCAAGTGTCCCTGGTCGTCGAGCACATAGCCGCGCAACTTCGGGTTGACGGCAAACGCTGCTTCGAGCGCCTCGCGTAGCGTCGCCGCGCCGGTTCGCACTTCCGGCGTGGTGGTGAAGCGCTGCAGTTGCGGTGTGAAGAAAACGGTCGCCATGCGCCGTATCATCGCCCGCACTTTCAGCCGCTTCAAGAAGGAACTGCCATGGCCCTGATGGACTTCATCAAGAAACAGTTCATCGACATCCTCGAATGGACAGAGGCCGGCGACGGCACGCTGGCTTGGCGATATCCGATGGCCGGCAATGAAATCCAGTACGGCGGATCGCTCACGGTGCGCGAGAGCCAGATGGCCGTGTTCGTCAACGAAGGCAAGGTCGCCGACGTCTTCGGCCCCGACGACGAGTGCTGCGAGAACGAGGATCACGATCGTGTGCGAGACCGTCACGGACAGGCCAAGGCCAGCGGCATGCAGCACCGTGCCGCGCGAGCCCACCAGATAGGCGGCCATCAGCGTCTTGCCGTGTCCGGGCGTCAGGGCGTGCCCGGCGCCAAGCGCGCCGGCGGTCAGGAGCGACAACAACAGCACGATCGGGGTCAGATCCGCCTCGCGGAAGATGGATGGCAGTTCTG
>JANOEG010000470.1:0-3742 GCA_031413095.1 Burkholderiales bacterium
GCCGACACCGAGCTTGGCGATGCCGCGCTCTGCACGCACTTCCTGAAAGCGCGCCGGGCTGAAGCCGGGGCCGCCGATGTCGAGATCGCCGCTGTAGCGCTTGGCGCTGTAGCCGGCGTTGACACTCCAGCCCGGTGCAAAGCGATAACGCGCGCCGACCTCGGCGACCGTGGCATTGGGCACGGCACCGGTGCGGTTCTGCACACCGAGCTCGCCCCACAGCGCCAGGCCGTGAACCACTTCCTTGCCCACCAGCAGCGACAGCTCGACGCCGTTCTCATCGTTGCCGATGGCGGCCAGACGTGCGCCGTCGTAGCTGCCTTTGAGAATGGCGGCGCCGCGCAGTGTGAGCGTCGGCACGCCGGGACGCTCGTACTCGTCGAGCACTCTCCACGACAAGCCGATCACGCTGTCGGTGCCGCCGCTGGAGCGGTCGGCCGCGCCGACGCGGACCTTGCCGTAGCCGACAGTGGCATCGAGCGCGATCGCGTCCGAGATGCCGTAGCCGAAACGCAGTTGCGTCGTCGCGCGCTTGTACTTCGACGCGCCGCCGCCGGTGATGCCGGACAAGGGCAGTTCCGTGCTGCCGATGTAGGCGCTGTCGCCGCTTTGTTCGGTGTGGTTGAGGCCAAACGTGAACTGCCCGGGGATCGGCAGCCAGGGCGATGCGCCTTCGGCCAACACGGCTGTGGGCAGAGCGACGAGCGTGGCCGCGGCCAAAAGTCTTTTCAACGTCATGGGGGACTGCTTTCTTCTGGTGGTGGGTCGGTGCGGCATCACAGCTTGAAGCGGCGCTTCAGGTACACGTCGAGCGCGGCCGACTCCTGCGTTGTCAGCGCGACGTTGCCCTTGTTGGCCACCAGCGCGCGGGCCGCTGCGGCGTCGAGCGATTTGCCGGCCATCGGGCAGCCGCTGCAGGCGAGCTTCATCGCGAACACCGACTTGCCCGTGTTGTAGGCCGCGGTGTCGCCCATCTCGGCCTGGCCGCCACCGTCGGAGCCGGAGGCCAGGGCCAGGCCGGCAGCAAGCGCAAGGCTCGCGGCAACCGCGGTGCGAATGAACGTGGTGTGGATCATCATCGACAAACTCCTTCAAGAGGTTTTGGGGGTGGGTGAGGGGGTTGCCGCCAGTGGCGGGCGGCGGCGCTCGCGCCACCACAGGCGGGCGATCATTCCGAGGATGCCGAAGCCGGCGCCGACGACGCCGCGCAACGTGCCGCTGATCTTCGAGACGCCGCCCGTGCGTGCGTGCCAGCACACCGGGCGCTCGGCCACGCGCAGACCGAGCGCATGCGCGCGGACCTGCATCTCGACCGTCCAGCCGAAGCTGCGGTCCTGCATGTCGAGCGCGTCGAACGCGTCGCGGCGGATCGCGCGGTGCGGGCCGAGATCGGCCACCGGCATGCGCCAGAGCACACGCATCAGAGAGCAGGCCAGCGCGTTGCCGAAGCGCTGCGTGAACGTCATCGCACCGGCATCAGGCGCGTGGCGCACGCCGACAGCCAGGCTCGCGCCCGCAGCGATCGCATTGATGAGCGCAGGCGCATCGGCTGCATCGGCAGCGCCGTCGCCATCGACGAAAAGCAGCACGTCGCCGTGCGCTACACGCGCCGCTTCCCAGCAGGCGCGGCCGTAGCCGGCCTGCGGCACGGCGACGACGCGCGCGCCGGCGCTGCGCGCAAGGTGCGCCGTGTCATCTGTGGAGCCGTTGTCGGCGACGACGACCTCAAAGATCAGCGGTTCGTTGTCTGCGCTGCGCAGCGCGAACAGATCGCGCACGACGGCGAAGATGCATTCCTGCTCGTTGCGCGCCGGCACGATGGCGCTGACGTGTCCGACCCGGCAGGAACGAGCTCGCGCTGCGATCGAGGGTTGTTCGACGAAATCCATCGATGCAGTAGACCGGCCGATGCCACCGCAAGCATCACGCAATCCTCACGCTTCGATAACAACGTGGAAGGTGTGCGCGGCAGCGCCGACATGCGCCGGCATGTGAGCGCAAAAGTGCTGCACGACAAAGCAGAAGGCCCTGCAGCGCTCACGCGTGCAGGGCCTTGGGCGTTGACGCCGGTACCGTTACTTTTTGCGCAACCTCTGAATCGCCGCCAGTTGCGCAGCCATCGTCGCGAACTCGCTGGTCGCAGCGGCAAGGTCGATGTCGCTCTTGGCGTTTTGCATGGCCTGCTCGGCGAGCTTCTTGGCTTCCAGGGCTTTGGCCTCATCGAGGTCGTGGCCGCGGATCGCGGTGTCGGCGAGCACCGTCACCGAGTGCGGTTGCACTTCCAGGATGCCACCGGCCACGAAGACGAATTCTTCTTCGCCGTTGTCGGCGCGCTCGATGCGCACCGCGCCGGGCTTGATGCGCGTGATCAGCGGCGTGTGGCGCGGGTAGATGCCGAGCTCGCCCATCTCGCCCGGGAGTGCGACGAACTTCGCTTCGCCGCTGAAGATGCTTTCTTCGGCGGAGACGACGTCGACGTGGATGGTGTTGGTGGCCATCGTGATGCCTACTGAATCTTCTTCGCTTTTTCGATCGCCTGGTCGATGGTGCCGACCATGTAGAACGACTGCTCGGGCATGTGATCGCATTCGCCGGCAACGATCATCTTGAAGCCGCGGATGGTTTCCTTCAGCGGCACATAGACGCCCGGCGAGCCCGTGAACACTTCGGCGACGTGGAACGGTTGGGAAAGGAAGCGCTGGATCTTGCGCGCGCGTGACACGGCCAGCTTGTCTTCCGGGCTCAGCTCGTCCATGCCCAGAATCGCGATGATGTCGCGCAGTTCCTTGTAGCGCTGCAGCGTGGCCTGCACCGCGCGCGTCGTGTTGTAGTGCTCCTCGCCGACGACGTGCGGATCGACCTGGCGGCTGTTGCTGTCGAGAGGATCGACGGCGGGGTAGATGCCGAGCGCGGCGATGTCGCCCGACAGCACGACCGTGGCGTCCAGGTGGGCGAAGGTGGTGGCCGGTGACGGGTCGGTCAGGTCATCCGCCGGCACGTACACGGCCTGGATCGAGGTGATCGAGCCGACCTTGGTGGACGTGATGCGCTCCTGCAGGCGGCCCATCTCCTCGGCCAGCGTCGGCTGGTAGCCCACGGCCGACGGCATGCGGCCCAGCAGCGCCGACACTTCGGTGCCGGCCAGCGTGTAGCGATAAATGTTGTCGACGAAGAACAGCACGTCGCGGCCTTCGTCGCGGAAGCTCTCGGCGATCGTCAGGCCGGTGAGCGCGACGCGCAGGCGGTTGCCCGGCGGCTCGTTCATCTGGCCATAGACCATCGCCACTTTCGACTCGCCCAGGTTGTCGAGCTTG
Organism: Burkholderiales bacterium; assembly: GCA_031413095.1. Classification (GTDB taxonomy): domain Bacteria; phylum Pseudomonadota; class Gammaproteobacteria; order Burkholderiales; family Burkholderiaceae_C; genus CADEEN01. Next base: position 3,315 of record JANOEG010000470.1, read on the forward strand.
ACGACGCCCGACTCGGCCATCTCGTGATAGAAATCGTTGCCCTCGCGCGTGCGCTCGCCGACACCGGCAAACACGCTCAAGCCCGAGTGCGCCTTGGCGATGTTGTTGATCAGCTCCATCATGTTCACGGTCTTGCCGACACCGGCGCCGCCGAACAGGCCGACCTTGCCGCCCTTGGCAAACGGGCAGATCAGGTCGATGACCTTGATGCCGGTTTCGAGCAGCTCCTGCGACGGGCTCAGTTCGTCATACGCCGGCGCCTTGCGGTGGATGCTGGCGGTCTGCGTCTGATCGACCGGGCCGCGCTCGTCGATCGGGCTGCCGAGCACGTCCATGATGCGGCCCAGCGTGGCCTTGCCGACCGGCACGGTGATCGCGGACTTGGTGTTGCGCACCATCAGGCCACGCTTCAGGCCGTCGGACGAACC
>JANOEG010000471.1:0-9139 GCA_031413095.1 Burkholderiales bacterium
TCATCGCCGAGGCGGCTTTGCCAGCCGACCTTGAAGCCCAGGCGCGCCAGGCCGATCGCCACGTTCGTCTCCGCGCCGGCGGTGCGCTTGGTAAAGCGCATCACGCCTTCGAGCGGATCCGGCGTTTCGGCGACGAACAACGTCATCGCCTCGCCGAGGGTGACGACGTCCATGCTCATGGCTGCATCAGCCCCGACCCACGAACGGCATCGCCGTTGCCATGACCGTGACGTTGAGGATGTTGGCCTCGGGCGGCAACTTCGACATCATCAGGAACGTGGCGACGACGTTGTCCATCGCCATGCGCGGTTCGGGCTTGACCGTGCCGTCGGCCTGCGGCACACCGCCGACCATCTTCAGCGTCATGTCGGACGCGACGTTGCCGATGTCGATCTGGCCGACCGCAATGTTGTACTTGCGGCCGTCGAGCGACGCCGTCTTGGTGATGCCGGTGACGGCATGTTTGGTCGCTGTGTAGGCCACCGAGTTCGGCCGCGGCGCGTAAGCCGAGATCGAGCCGTTGTTGATGATCCGGCCGCCCATCGGCGTCTGCGCCTTCATGATCCGGAACGCCTGCTGCGTGCAGAGAAAGGTGCCGGTCAGGTTGGCGGCCACGCTGGCCTGCCACTGCTCGAACGGCAGGTCTTCGAGCAGGGCGCTCATGCTCGACACGCCGGCGTTGTTGAACAGCAGGTCGAGCCGTCCGAAGCGGGCCTTCACGGTGTGGAACAGCGCGGCCACCGAAGCCGGGTCGCCGACGTCGGCAGGCACGGCCAGCGCGCGCTTCGGCTCGGCGCTGCCGGCGACCGATTCAGCCAACGCGTCGGCTCGGCGGCCGACGAAGGCCACCTGCCAGCCCTCGGCAACAAGGGCTTGTGCGCAGGCGCGGCCGATGCCGCTGCTGGCGCCGGTGATGATGGCGGTTTTGGTGTTCATGGAACAAGCTCCTCAAGGAATGCGATATCGTAAGGTCATCACACAAGTTGCCGCACCATGACCAACAAGCCCGATCTCCTTTGTGTCGCCGCCAAGCTGCCACCGTTCCTGATGGAGCCGCTGCGCGACGCGTTCACCGTGCACATGCAAACCGAGGGCGCACCCTTGGATCGCATCCTCGCCGTCGCCGGCAGCGGCGAGTCGAAGGTGCCGGGCGACCTGATGGCCAAGCTGCCGGCCCTGAAGATCATCTCGATCATGGGCGTCGGCTACGACGGTGTCGACGTGGCTGCGGCCAAGGCGCGCGGCGTGCTCGTCACGCACACGCCCGACGTGCTCAACGACGACGTCGCCGACCTGGCGATCGCGCTGGCGCTGAACATCGCGCGCCGCATCCCACAGGCCGACCGTTTTGTGCGCGATGGCAAATGGCCGCAAGGCCCGATGCCGCTGGCGACGAAGATGAGCGGCGCGCGGATGGGCATCGTCGGCATGGGCCGCATCGGCCAGGCGATCGCGAAGCGCGCGCTGGCCTTCGGCATGAGCATCGCCTACACCGCGCGCAGTGCCAAGCCCGAGCTGCCGTTCGCGTTTCACGCCACGCCGCGCGAGCTGGCGGCGGCGAGCGACTTTCTCGTCCTCATCGCGCCTGGCGGCGCCGCCACGCGCAAGATGATCGACGCCCCGGTGCTCGAAGCGTTGGGGCCGAAGGGCTACCTGGTCAACGTCGCCCGCGGCTCGGTGGTCGATGAAGCGGCGCTGATCGACGCCCTGCAACGCAAGGTGATTGCCGGCGCCGCGCTCGACGTTTTCGAGAACGAGCCGAACGTGCCCGAAGCGCTGTGGGCGCTCGACAACGTCGTCCTCGTGCCGCACATCGGCAGCGCCACCGTGGCGACGCGGCATGCGATGGCCAACCTCGCCTTCCAGAACCTGCGCGCGTATTTCGCCGGTGAGAAGCCGCCAACGCCGGTGCCCGAATGCCGCTAGCGGTCGTCGTCATGGGCGTCTCCGGCTGCGGCAAGAGCACCGTCGGCGCCCGCCTTGCACAGCAAATTGGCGCGACATTTCTCGACGCCGACGACTTCCACCCTCCTCACAACGTCGAGCGCATGCGCGCCGGCATTGCCCTCACCGACGCCGAGCGCGCACCGTGGCTCGATGCGCTGGCGGCGCGGCTGGCGGCTGCCGGCGTCGCCGATGAAGCGGTGGTGCTGGCCTGCTCGGCGCTCAAGCGAAGCTACCGCGACGCGCTGCGCCGCGGCGCGCCGGCCTTGACGCTGGTGCACTTGACCGGCAGCCCGGCGCTGCTGGCCGAGCGCATCACCGCGCGGCCTGGCCACTACATGCCGCCGACCTTGCTGCCGAGCCAGCTGGCAACGCTCGAAACCCCGGCCGACGAAGAGCGCGCCATCACGCTCGACATTGCAGCGCCCACCGACGACCTCGTCGCCACCCTCCTGAGGAGACTCTCATGACCACCTTCACCAAAATCATCCTCGAGACGGGACCGGACGGCCGCGCGCGCTGGCGCGACGAGACGATCGCGCTCACCGAAGGCACCCCCGCGGCGCGCCTGTCGCCGCTGATGCCCAGCGGCGGCATGCAATTGCGCGAAAGCCCGATCGGTTTTCGCAGCGAGTTCCATTGCAGCGTCAACCCGCAATGGCTCGTCGTCCTGTCCGGCGTGATGGAGATCGGCCTTCAGGACGGCACGACGCGCACCTTCGCCGCCGGCGAACACTTCTATTCCACCGACACGCTGCCGGCAGGCGCCACCTTCGACGCCAACGTGCATGGCCACTGGAGCCGTCAGGTCGGCACCCAGCCATTGCGCACGCTGTTCGTTCGCGGCTAGCGCCCGCGGCCCGGCAAGGGTTGCCGGGAAGTCCTTCCATCGACCCTGTCATGCAGGAAATGACATGGCCTGTTCTGGAAAGTGCATTGGCATTGCATCGGGCGGGCCGCTGGCCTCCCGCTCCAGAACGGCGAGCGCGCACAGCGCGCCACGAAAGGAGACACGGCGATGACTGCAGTGGAGACCGCTAGATGAGCCTGGGCTTCGCCATCGCTGTCTCGGGCCTGAACCCGCACGCTGGCGACAGCGGCTCGATCGGCCAGCAGGAGATCGAGGTCATCGCGCCGGCGGTGCAGTCCCTCAGTGCCCAGGGCATCGACGCGCGCGGCCCGCAATCGCCCGACACCGTGTTCGTCGCCGCGCGGCGCGGCGACTACGACGCCGTGGTCTCGATGTACCACGACCAGGGCCAGATCGCGATGAAGCTGCTCGGCTTCGAGAGTGGCGTCACGCTGCACGGCGACCTGGCAACGCGGATGGCGGCGACGGCAGCAGCGGCGCACTGATCGGCAAGCCGGCGGGGGCAAGGGTCCGCCGCAAGCCTGGGGCGCGTGCGTCGCGGCTGAGAACTCACCGCGCAGGCGGACAATGCGCCGTCGCTCGACACGGCTCTTGCCGGCGGCGGCGCTCTGATCCACTCCCGGCCTGACTGATGAACTTTGTCCTGACCCCTGACCACATCGAAATGGTGTGGCGCCTGCTTGCCGCCTTGTCTGCCGGCGCGCTGATCGGCTACGAACGCTCGTACAACGGGCGGCCGGCGGGCTTTCGCACCCATGCGCTGGTTTGCATGTCGTCGAGCCTGCTGATGCTGGTCACGGTGTACGAAGCGACGTGGGTGCGCTCTGCGCCCGGAGAGATCCGGCTCGACCCGACGCGCATGGCGCAGGGCATCATGACCGGCATCGGTTTTCTCGGCGCCGGCGCGATCATCAAGGAAGGCCTGACGGTGCGCGGGCTGACCACCGCGGCGTCGATCTGGATCACGGCCGCCATCGGCGTGCTGGCCGGCATCGGCTTCTACTTTCCGCTCGTCGTCAGCGTGATCCTGACGCTGGGCGTGCTGTCGGTGTTCCGCTGGGTCGAATCGGCGATGCCGACGCAGGCTTACTTCCAGTTCGACGTCCGCTTGGCGAGGGACGCCGGCCTCGATGAAGACTCCTTGCGCGAGCTGCTGGCCGAGCACGGCTTTTCGATCGCTAATTTCAGCCACCGCTACGACGGCGAAGGCGGCATCAAACGGCACGGCATGGTCATGCGCACGAAAGACCGCAAGGCCGCTTCGCGCCTCGCCGACACGCTCGAAGCGCACACGGCGATCCTCGACTTCAGGATCGCGCCGACGGGCGACTGACCCACCGCAGTCAGCCTGCGCGCAGGGTCAGTTGTTCAAGCCCGCGCAGGTTGATCAGGGGCCGCCACTGGGGCGCCGCGTCGGCCCATTGCAGCTGCGGGTAGCGCGCCAGCAGCCGCGTGAATGCGATCTCGCCTTCCAGCCGTGCCAGCGGCGCACCGACGCAGTAATGGATTCCGGCGCCGAAGGCCAGGTGCGGATTCGGCGAGCGGGTGATGTCGAAGCGGTCCGGATCGGCAAAGACCGCCGCGTCGCGGTTGGCGGCGCCGAGCATGAAGAACAGGACCTGTCCCGGCGGCACGACGGTCTCGCCGAGTGCATAGGGCTCGACCGTGTGGCGCGCCACCATGTTGACGGAGCTTTCGTAGCGCAGCATCTCGGCCACCGCGCCGGGCATCAACGCTGGCGGGTCGGTGCGCAGGTGTGCCAGCGCGTCGGCATGGCGCAGCAGGGCGAGCGTGCCGTTACCGATCAGGTTGGTCGTGGTCTCGTGGCCGGCGATGAACAGCAGCACCAGGTTGCCGAGCAGCTCGTCGTCGCTGAGTGCGCCGTCGCCGTCCTGCGCCTCGATCAGCGCGCCCAGCAAGTCATCGCGCGGCGCAGCGCGGTGGCGCGTGATGTGCTCGCGCAAGTAGGCCAACATCTCCTCGGCCGCGACGGCGGCCTGGGCCCGCCAGGCCTTGTTCGTCACCGGCTCGACGAGCAGGGCCAGCGTGTCCGACCAGGCCTTGGTCTGCGCGAAGTCGGCCGCCGGCAGGCCGAGCACGTCGCAGATCACGCGCACCGGCAGCGGCTGCGCCAGGCCCGCCATCAGGTCGAACGGCTCGTCGCTGCCTGGCGCCGGCAGCGCGGCCAGCAGCTCGTCGGTGATCGCGCCGATGCGCTGGCGCAGCGCTTCGATCACCGGCGGCTTGAAAGCGCCGTTGACCAGGCGGCGCAGGCGCGTGTGCTTGGGCGGATCGTTGAACAGCATCCATTGCACGGTGGTGCGTTCGAGCGTGGAGTCGGCGACGAAGGGCCGCAGCGTGTCCCACACCGGGCTGCGCCAGGGTTCGCGGCTCAGCTTGCTGTCGCGCAGGCCCGCGCTCACGTCGGCGTGGTGGCCGATGAGCCAGACGCCGACGACATCGCGCTCGATGCGCCCGCGTTCGCGCAGCGCGCGCAGCAGCGGGTACGGGTCGTCGCGGAAGGCCCGGTCGCGCATGTCGATCGCGGTCATGGGGTCGCCTGGTCGCTCAAGCCGGCGTGCGCGCCGCGTTCATCACCAGCGCCAGCAGGCCGTAGTAGCCGCAGGTGGCGGTGAGATCGACGACGCCGGGCTCGCCGAATCGCGCCACCGCGCGCGCCCAGATCGCATCACCGACCTGCCCGCGGCCGTTGAGCAGCTCGATGCAGAAGTCGTGCACGAGCGCGTCGTCGTCGGGCTGGGCGGCCGGGCGCTCGCCGCGTTCGATCGCGGCAATGGCCTCGGCCGCGATGCCGGCACTCTGCGCAATCGGCACGTGGATCGCCCACTCCACCGGCTGCTTGTAGTGCGCCGAGGTTACGAGGATCGCCAGCTCGGTCAGGCGCGGGCCGATCGCCGACCGGTAGCGCAGGTAGGCGCCGAGATTCTGAACATGGCTCGCCACCTCGGGGCTGCGCAGCAGCGGCACGAAGGGCGGCAGCACGGCCTTGCGCGGGCCGGCGATCATCGCCTCGGCGACCTCGCGCTGGGCTGGCGTCCATTGCGCCTGGGGAATCGGGGGCAGGCGGTCGGGGCCGTCGTGGGGTTTGATCATGAGGCGAACGCTTCGTCAATGGACAGCGCGAGGCGATCGACGATCGTCTCGATCTCGGCCTCGCTGGTGATGAACGGCGGCGCCAGCAGCACATGGTCACCGTGCTGGCCGTCGATGGTGCCGCCCATCGGGTAGCAGAGCAGGCCGTTGGCAAAGGCGCGCGCCTTGACCGTGGCGTGCAGCTTCTTCGCTGGGTCGAACGTGGCTTTGGTCTGGCGATCTTGCACCAGCTCGACGCCGACGAAGAGGCCGCGGCCGCGGATGTCGCCGACGTTCGCATGCGCGCCCAGGCGCTCGTGCAGCGACGCCATCAATTGCGCACCGCGGATGCGCACGTTGGCGAGCAGACCGTCGCGCTCGATGACGCGCTGAACCGCCAGCGCGGCCGCACAGGCCGTCGGATGGCCGAGGTAGGTGTGGCCGTGCTGGAACAGGCCGCTGCCGTCACGCAGCGGCGCGATCACGCGCTCGTGGGCGAGCACGGCGCCGATCGGCTGGTAGCCGCCGCCAAGGCCCTTGGCGACGATCATCAGGTCGGGTGTGGCGCCTTCTTGCTCGACGGCGTGCAGCGTGCCGGTGCGGCCCATGCCGCACATCACCTCGTCGGCGATCCAGAGCACGCCGTGGCGGTCGCAGATGTCGCGCACGCCCTTGAAATAGCCGGCGGTGGGCGGCACCGCACCGGCCGTCGCGCCAACGACCGTCTCGGCGCAGAAGCCGATGACCCGCTGCGGGCCAGCCGCGACAATCGTCGCGTCGAGTTCGTCGAGCAGGCGCTGCGTGTATTGCACTTCGCTCTCGTTTTCGCGCTGGTCGCGATACGCATAGCACGGTGAGACGCGCAGCACGTCGATCAGCAGCGGCGCGAACTGCTTGCGCCGCCACTCGTTGCCGCCGACGGCCAGCGCGCCGAGCGTGTTGCCGTGGTAGCTCTGCCGGCGGCCGATGAACAGCGTGCGTTCGGGCTGGCCGCGCTCGACGAAGTGCTGACGAGCGAGTTTCAGTGCCGCTTCCACGGCCTCGGAGCCGCCGCTGACGAAATAGACGTTGCTCATGCCCGCAGGCGCGCGCGCGGCGAGGTGATCCGCGAGTTGCTCGGCCGGCTCGCTGGTGAAAAAGCCGGTGTGCGCGTAGGCCAGGCGGTCGATCTGCGCATGCATGGCCGCGATCACGTCCGGGTGGCCGTGGCCGAGGCAGGACACGGCCGCGCCGCCGCTGGCGTCGAGATAACGTTTGCCGGCGGCGTCGATGAGGTACACACCCTCGCCGCCCACCGCCACCGGCGGCATGGCGCGCAGACTGCGATGAACGATGTGCGTCATGCCTCCGACCTCCCGCGACGACGGCCCTGCAACCACCACACGCCGAGCGCGATCAGTGCGGCCGGGATGAAGACCCAATGCTGCGACGGCCGCGCCGGATTGGGCAATCTCAACTCGGCGATGCGGTAACCCTGTTCGAGGCCGAGCTTCTTGGCACGGCTGCCGAACTTGACGGCCGCGACTTCGAGATCGGCGCCGAGTTGCGACAGCGTTACGCCGGCATCTCGCAGCCGTTCGCGCCCGTTGGCGCCCTTGCCCATCGGGATGGCCACGGTCTTCGTGATCGGCGTGCCGTCGAGGTCGCTGCCGGCGATGCCGACGACCAGCCACTGATCTTCGGTCAGGGTGTCAGCCACCTTGTAGAGATCGGCCGCGGGCGCGCTGACGTACTTGGGCGCGAAGCGATCGATGACCCAATCGGGGCGGAAGAACAGGAACGTGGCGAGCAGCAGCAGCGCCACTTCGGGCCAGCTGCAACGCGTACGAAACCACTTCATCGTTGCCGCTGCAAAGAGCAGTGAGGCCACCGTGCCGGTCACGCAGACGATCACGACCTCGACCCACGACGACACGCCGATGAACAGAATCTGCGGGTTGAAGATGAAGACGAAGGGCAGCACCGTGGTGCGCAGGCTGTACCAGGTGGCCTGTAGGCCCGTCTTGTTGGGGTCGTCGCCCGAGATGGCGGCGGCCGCATACGAGGCCAGGCCGACGGGTGGCGTCACGTCGGCGAGGATGCCGAAGTAGAAGACGAACAGGTGCACCGCGATCAGCGGAATCACCAAGCCCGAGCGCGCGCCGAGCTCGACGATCACCGGCGCCATCAGCGTCGCCACCAGGATGTAGTTGGCCGTCGTTGGCACGCCCGCGCCGATGATCAGGCAGATCACGGCCGTGAGCAGCAGCATCACGAGCACGTTGCCGGCGGAGACCAGCTCGACGAAGTCGGTCATCATCAGACCCATGCCGGTGAGCGTGATGACGCCGACGATCAGGCCGGCGCTGGCGCAAGCCACTCCTATTCCGATCATGTTGCGCGCGCCGAGCACGAGGCCTTTCCACAAGTCGGTCAGGCCTTGTTTGATCGCTGCTTCGACGGTCGATTGTTTTCGGAACAGCGCCAGCACCACAGGCTGCAGCGGCACCATCACCATGACGGTGGCCGTCGCCCAGAACGCCGACAGTCCGGGCGACAGCTCCTCGACCATCAGGCACCACAGCAGCACGACGATCGGGATGAAGAAGTGCAGCCCGGCGCGCACGGTCGGCCACGGTTCGGGCAGGTGGATGCTCGGCGCGTTCGGATCGTCCACCGCGATCGGTGGGTGGCGCGATGAATACGCCATCAGCACGAGATACGCCACGAGCGCGAGCGCGGCCAGCGCCCAGCCCGCCGCCGGTCCCGCCATCCACTGCACGCCCTTGATCAGCGCGTAGATCGCGCCGAGCGCGAAGAAGGTGCCCGACAGCCCAAGACCCCAACCGATGAGCCGCTCGCGCCAGCCCGGAACGCGCTTGCGCACGAGAGGTTGCAGATCGTGCTTCAACGCTTCGAGGTGCACGATGTAGAACAGCGCCACGTACGAGATCACGGCCGGCAGCGCCGCGTGCTTGATGATCTCGGAGTACGGGATGCCGACGTACTCGACCATCAGGAAGGCGGCCGCGCCCATCACCGGTGGCATGATCTGGCCGTTGATCTGGCCGTTGATCGACGACGCGGCCTCGATCGCGCCGGCCTGCACGCCCGAGTAGCCGGTGCGCTTCATCAGCGGGATCGTGAAGATGCCGCCCGACACCACGTTGCTGACTGACGAGCCCGAGACCACGCCATTGAGCGCCGACGACACGACAGCCACCTTGGCCGGCCCGCCGCGAAGATGACCCA
>JANOEG010000472.1:0-2080 GCA_031413095.1 Burkholderiales bacterium
GTTCTATGCGTCGTGGCTGAACGTCGATGACCGAACTGATCCGCAGCGCTGGATCGCCTACGAGCGCGCGGCCTCGCCGGTGTGGCACTGCCTGGCCACACGCATCGACGCCGCGCTGGCAGCCGAAGGGCGCACCGACCGCATCGCCTTCCTGCCAGCCGCAGCGCTGCTGGCGGCGCTGGTCGAACGCGCGGCGCGCGGCGATGTGCCTGGCGTGATCGTGGCCAGCCTGTTCCGCGACGACGTGCACCTGAGCGCGCTCGGCTCGTACTTCATGTCGCTGGTGGTGTTTGCAACGCTGTTCGAGCGCTCGCCCGCCGGAGCGGCTGTCCCCGAAGCGTTGGACCCGACCACGGCGCGCACGCTGCAGGACCAGGCATGGACGCTGGTGCAGCAGGAACGTGCTCAGCGCGAGGCGGTAGCGCCCGAGAGTTGCCGCGAACGCACGCAGCGCTTCGTCGCGCCTTACGCCACCTACGTGCGCGATACGATCGATCGGCCGCGCTTCGGCACGTGGCGGGCCTGGTGGCTGTGGGCCAAGCACAGCGTGCAGTGGCGCTGGGCGCTTTGCGGGTAAGGCGCCGCAAAGAAAAAGGGGCCGCTGGCGCGGGCCCTCGCATTCATCAACCTGCAGGCCTCAGCGCACTCGCACCGTCTGCGATTCCTTGTCCGCATTGCGGCGGAACATGAACAACAGCCCGGACTCGCTGGTCGCCGTGTCGGCCACCGTCGATGCGCGGATCGGCACGCCCACCCGCGCGCCCGACGGCACGCTGCCGAATGGCTCGCCGAGCCCTTCATAGCGCGCTTGCCCCGGGGTGAAGCGCATGCCGGTGACTTCATCGGTCAGGGCACCGGAGAAGTAGCCGTCGAAGGCCCGCACCGCAAAGCCGAGCGTCGTGCCGGCAGCCACCCCGAGGTTGACCGGCCCGGCGCTCGCGTTCATCGGCACCGTGAAGATCATGTTGCCCGAGTTGAGGTCGGCGTCGGCGAAGAACACCGCGTTGGCGGTGGCGCTCGTTGCCGACTGCACGTACACCCCGGTCTGGCCGCTGGTGTTGACGCCGCCGACCTCCAGGTTGAAGACGAGGTAGTCGTCGATGCCGTCGCCGTTGGTATCGATGCCGACTTCGAACAGGGCCGGGTAAATCGGGTGCGCCCGGCGGCCAAAGGTGCTGATCGCAAACTCGAGATAGTCGGCTCCGAACACCGACGCCGGCAAGTAGCGCACGCCCACCGACTGCAAGTCGATCACGGCCAGGTTGTCGCCCGGCTGCGCCAACTCGGCGCGCGGAATGCGCGGGCTGACGCCGGTGAGCGAGAACAGGTCGTAGTCACCGGCCTCGCTTCCGGTGTTGGTGACCTGAACGCCCTCGCCCGAGCGCAGGCGCACCACGCGGCCGGCCTCGGTGTTCGAGGCCTTGCGCGGCAGCACGTGCCACGGCACCGACAGCTTCTGCGCACCCGAGGTCAGCGTCAGGTAGCCGTCGAACTCCGGGCCGTCCAGCCCGGCCCCGTTGCCGCCTTGAAGGCCGCCGTTCAGGCCCCAGCTCGCCAGCTTGGCCGGGTCGATCACCAGCGTCACCTTGATGTGCTCGTGGTTGCGCGCCGGCACCCGCACGCTCGACGGCGCGAGCACCTGCACGGCGCCGGAGGCTTGGTCGTTGGCGAAGCGGAAGCTCGGTGTGATGGCGAACACCTGATCGCTGCCCGTGAAGTTATCGACGCGCAGGTCGCGCTCGATCGTCACTGGCCGCGCAACCTCAACCGCGCCGAAGGACAACGCCGCCGACTGGTCACGGCGGTTCCAGGCCGCGGCGGTGAGCTTGACCGCGCGATCCACACGCAGTTCACCGGCGCCGATGCGGGTGATCGGCGCCAGTTCGCCCGGCAACACCGCCGGGTTGGTGAAGACCGCCGTCTCGGCGCTGTTCATCAACATCGCCTTGATCTGCAGTGCCGAGCGGTTGGGATGCGCCTGCACCATCAGTGCGGCGGCGCCGGCCACCATCGGCGCCGCGCCGGAGGTGCCGCCGAACGCCGTTTGACCCGTGCCGGTGCCGGCTTCGGCCGAGAGCGA
>JANOEG010000473.1:0-1667 GCA_031413095.1 Burkholderiales bacterium
CGGCGAAGATCGGCTACACCGCGGGCATCGGCGCCGACTGGCCGGTGCAGTACCTGTCGGGCAAGAATCAGCTCGAACGCAACCTGGAACGCGAGCGTTCGCTGCTGGTGCAAAGTGCCACGCTGACGCCGCAGGAACAGGCCAACCTGGCGCAGGGCGTGTGATGCACGCTGCCCAGCCGCTGCCACAGCCCGACCTGGAGTCGCGCGTCTTCGCCGACCACCACCAGGCGCTCAAGCTCTGGTTGCGCCTGCTGTCGTGCACCACGCGGGTCGAGGGCGTGGTGCGCAGCCGGCTGCGCAGCGAGTTCGGCACCACCTTGCCGCGCTTCGACCTGCTGGCCCAACTCGAACGCCACCCCAAAGGGCTGACGATGAGCGAGCTTTCGCAGCGATTGATGGTCACCGGCGGCAGCGTCACCGGCATCACCGACCAGCTCGAAGCCGAAGGCCTTGTGTTGCGCGCGGCGCACCCGGGCGATCGGCGCGCCTACGCCGTGCGCCTGACGACCGTCGGCCGGCGCCAGTTCAAACGCATGGCCGCCATTCACGAGCAGTGGATCGTCGAGCTGTTCGAAAGCTGGAGCAGCGGCCAGAAGGCCCAGGTGCAGGCGCTGCTCGCGACGCTGAAGCAACATCTCGCTTCCTTCGAGGTGCAACCCAAAACCAGGAAAGACAGCCGCCCATGACCCGGACCATGGATACTCATCTTGTCGAAGGCAACCGGCGCGCCGCCAGCACCTTGGCGCCACGCCATTTCGGCTGGGCAGTGCAGCGCCAGGTCGGCGTGATCACATTGAACCGGCCCGAGCGCAAGAACCCGTTGACGTTCGACTCGTACGCCGAACTTCGCGACCTGTTCCGTCTGCTCAGCGCGGCCGACGACGTGCGTGCCGTCGTCATCCAAGGCGCGGGAGGCAACTTCTGCTCGGGGGGTGACGTGCACGAGATCATCGGGCCGCTCACAAAAATGAGCATGCCCGACCTGCTGACCTTCACGCGCATGACGGGCGATCTGGTGAAGGCGATGCGCGCCTGCCCGCAACCCATTGTCTCGGCGATCGACGGGGTGTGCGCCGGCGCCGGTGCGATCGTCGCGATGGCATCCGACCTGCGTATCGGCACGGCGCGAAGCAAGGTGGCCTTCCTGTTCACCCGGGTGGGCCTGGCGGGCTGCGACATGGGGTCGTGCAGCATCCTGCCGCGCATCATCGGCCAGGGGCGGGCGTCGGAACTGCTGTTCACGGGCCGGGCGCTGCCGGGCGAGGAGGCCCTGAGCTGGGGGTTCTACAACCGCGTGGTCGAGCCCGAAACCTTGAGCGCGAACGCCATCGATTGGGCCGCCGAGCTCGCCGCCGGCCCGTGTTTCGGCCATTCGATGACCAAGCGCATGTTGCATCAGGAATGGGCGATGGGTGTGGACGAAGCCATCGAATCAGAAGCGCAGGCGCAGGCGATCTGCATGATGACGCAGGACTTCCACCGCGCCTACCAGGCCTTCACCGCGAAGGCGCGGCCGGTTTTCGAAGGGGATTGAGCATGAAGCCGAGCATGAACACGGCGCACCTCGAGGGGCCGTTCTTCGACGAACGGCACCGCGAGCTGGGCGCCTGGCTGGCCGATGGTGCGGCAGCGCAATTCGCCAGCCATGGCGCGCATCTGGATGTG
>JANOEG010000474.1:0-17514 GCA_031413095.1 Burkholderiales bacterium
CGCGCCAAGAGCTACCAGGAGTACCGTGACTACGCCGGCGTCGACGAAGGCATGAGCGGCATCAGCACGCGATTCGCCTACAAGATCATCAGCAAGGTCTTCAACTTCGACAGCACCGAGGTCGCGGCCAACCCGGTGCACCTGATGTATGTGCTGGAGCAGCAGATCGAGCGCGAGCAGTTCCCGAAGGAGCTGGAAGACAAGTACGTCGGCTTCATCAAGGAACTGTTGGCGCCGCGCTATGCCGAGTTCATCGGCAAGGAAATCCAGACCGCTTATCTGGAAAGCTATTCCGAGTACGGCCAGAACATCTTTGACCGCTACGTCATCTATGCCGACTACTGGATCCAGGACCACGAGTACCGCGACACCGACACGGGCGAGGTTTTCGACCGCCAGGCGTTGAACGCCGAGCTGGAGAAGATCGAAAAGCCGGCCGGCATTGCGAACCCGAAAGACTTCCGCAACGAGATCGTCAATTTCGTCCTGCGCGCGCGCGCCGGTAACCAGGGCAAGAACCCGAACTGGACCAGCTACGAAAAGCTGCGTACGGTGATCGAGAAGAAGATGTTCTCGAACACCGAGGAGCTGCTGCCGGTCATCAGCTTCAATGCCAAGGCCAGTGCCGACGAAGCGAAGAAACACGAAGACTTCGTCACGCGCATGGTGGCCAAGGGCTACACGCACAAGCAGGTGCGCCTGCTCTGCGAGTGGTATCTGCGCGTCAGGAAATCGAGCTAACGGAGGCGGGGTGCATCAGCACATCATCGATCGCCGTCTGGCCGGCAAGAACAAGTCGGTCGGCAACCGCGAGCGCTTTTTGCGCCGCTACAAGGAGCAGATCAAGGACGCGGTCAAGCGTGCGATCGACGGCCGGGGCATTCGCGACATCGAGCGCGGCGAAGAGATCACGATCCCGAAGAAGGACATCAACGAGCCGGTGTTTCACCATGGCCAGGGCGGTGTGCGCGAGACGGTGCATCCGGGCAACCGCGAGTACATCATGGGCGACCGCATCGAGCGGCCGCAACAAGGCGGCGGTGGCGGCAGCGGCAAAGGCCAGGCCAGCGGCTCGGGCGAGGGCGAAGACGATTTCACGTTCTCGCTCAGCAAGGAAGAGTTCATGCAGGTCTTCTTCGAAGACTTGGCGCTGCCGCACCTGACGCGCACCCAACTGGCCGAAACGCCGGAGTGGAAGAGCCACCGCGCAGGGTTCACCAGCGACGGCAACCCGACCAACCTGCACGTCGTGCGCTCAATGCGCGGCGCCATTGGCCGGCGCATCGCTCTCGGTGCCGACGCGCGGCGCGAGCTGCGCGAGTGCGAGGCTGAACTCGAAGGGTTACTCAAGGGCGCGCCGCTCGGCGATATGGCGTCGGGCCAGCAGATCACAGCGTTGAAGATGCGCATCGAAGAGCTGCAAGCGCGCATCGCTCGCATTCCGTACCTCGATCCGATCGACCTGAAGTTTCGCAATCGGGTCAAGGTGCCAGTGCCGACCTCCAAGGCAGTGATGTTCTGCCTGATGGACGTCTCAGGTTCGATGGACGAAAGCCGCAAGGACTTGGCCAAGCGGTTCTTCATCCTGCTCTACCTGTTCCTGACGCGCCACTACGACAAGATCGACATCGTCTTCATCCGCCACCACACGCAGGCGGCGGAAGTCGACGAGCAGAACTTTTTCCACGCCACCGAAACCGGCGGCACCGTGGTGTCGTCTGCGCTGGTGCTGATGGAAGAGATCATCCGCGCGCGCTACTCGCCGAGCGAATGGAACATCTACGGCGCGCAGGCCAGCGACGGTGACAACTGGCACCACGACAGCGGCCGCTGCCGCGAGCTGCTCGACCAGAAATTGCTGCCGCTGTGCCGCTACTACGCCTACGTGCAGGTGGCCGAGGAAGAGCAGAACCTGTGGACCGAGTACACGCAGTTGCTCGAAACACAGCCGCACTTCGCGATGCGCAAGGCGACTGAAGCGAACCAGATCTATCCCGTGTTCCGCGATCTCTTCAAGAAAGAGGGCACCGCGGCGAAAGCCGCTTGAGGATCACCGCATGAGTGCTGTCCGCGCCCCCG
Source organism: Burkholderiales bacterium (assembly GCA_031413095.1). Lineage (GTDB taxonomy): Bacteria > Pseudomonadota > Gammaproteobacteria > Burkholderiales > Burkholderiaceae_C > CADEEN01. The sequence goes on from JANOEG010000474.1 coordinate 2,080, forward strand.
AACCCTTGCCCGCCCCGAGCGACTGGAGCTTCGAGCTGATCGAGCGCTATCACGATGTGATCCGCGCCACCGCGCAGCGCTTCGGTCTCGACACCTACCCGAACCAGTTGGAGGTCATCACCGCCGAGCAGATGATGGACGCCTACGCCTCGGTGGGCATGCCGGTGAACTACCGCCACTGGAGCTACGGCAAGGAGTTCATCTCGACCGAGAAGAACTACAAGCGCGGCCACATGGGGCTGGCCTACGAGATTGTCATCAACAGCAATCCCTGCATCAGCTATCTGATGGAGGAAAACACGTTGGCCATGCAGGCGCTCGTCATCGCCCACGCCGCCTACGGGCACAACAGCTTTTTCAAGGGCAACTACCTGTTCCGCATGTGGACCGATGCGTCTTCGATCATCGACTACCTGGTCTATGCGAAAAACTACGTTGCCGATTGCGAAGAGCGCCACGGCATCGACGCCGTGGAAGAGCTGCTCGACAGTTGCCACGCGCTGATGAACCACGGCGTCGATCGCTACCGCCGGCCGTCGCGCAAGTCCCTCGCGCAGGAGCTCGCCGAGCGCAAGGACCGCGAGGCCTACGCCCAGCAGCAGGTCAACGATCTCTGGCGCACGCTGCCCAAGCGCGCCGAGAAGGCCGATGCCGCTGCGGCCGCCAAACGCTTCCCGGATGAGCCGCAGGAGAACCTGCTGTACTTCATGGAGAAGAACGCGCCGCTGCTTGAACCCTGGCAGCGCGAGGTCGTGCGCATCGTGCGCAAGGTCGCGCAGTACTTTTATCCGCAGCGTCAGACGCAGGTCATGAACGAAGGCTGGGCCACCTTCTGGCACCACCGCATCCTGAACACGATGTACGACGACGGCCACCTGACCGACGGCGTGATGATCGAGTGGCTCACGTCGCACACCAACGTCGTCTATCAGCCGCGGGTCGGCGAGCGTGGCTACTCGGGCCTGAATCCGTACGCGCTCGGCTTTGCGATGTACACCGACATCAAGCGCATCTGCGACGCGCCGACCGCTGAAGACCGCGAGTGGTTCCCCGACATCGCCGGCAAGCCCTGGCTCGAAGTGCTTGACCACGCGATGCGCAACTTCAAGGACGAGAGTTTTGTCGGCCAGTACCTGAGCCCGAAGCTGATGCGCGAACTGCGCCTGTTCGCGATCACCGACGACGAGAACGACGACGAACTCGAAGTCAGCGCCATCCACGATGACGCCGGCTACAAGCGCGTGCGCGAAGCGCTGTCTCGCCAGTACGACCTCGGCTCGCGCGAGCCCAACATCCAGGTCTGGAACGTCAACGTTCGCGGCGACCGTGCCCTCACGCTGCGCCACACGCAGCACAACAGCCGCCCGCTCGACGACTCCGCGCGTGAAGTGCTGCGACACGTCGCGCGGCTGTGGGGCTTCCCGGTGCACCTTGAATCCGTCGATGGCGACGGCGACATCACGCAGCGCTGGGCGGTGGAGCCGGTCGAAGAGAAACCCTAACGGGGTTGGTGCGCCACCGTCCAGTCGTAAGGCGTGTAGCGCACGGCGTAGTCCAGCGGCAGTGACAGGCCGAGCGTGCGGTTGATGTAGTCGACGAGGCTCGCCCCGTGCGCGGGCACGAAATCTTCCGGGTAGAAGTTCAGCAGCTCGGACAACCAGACCTCGCGCGCGGCGTCATCGACACGCAGGTTCTCCGGCCGCGCAAAGAACGCCAGCGTTTCGCGCGCCAGTTCGGCGTCGAGCGTGGCGGCGCGAAACGGCTGGCGCGGCAGCGTCGGGCAGGCGAGCGCCGAGCAGTTCAGCGCAAAGTGAACACGCGGCTCACCGATGGCGCGCGTGAACGGCCGGATGACCTCGTTCTCGAACGCGTAAAGCGACCAGGCTTCACCGCTGATGACCTGCATTCTCAGCACGAAAAAGCGCAGCTTGGCAACGAGCCCGGCGTGCGTTTCGGGCAGACCGCTGCCGATGACGTTGGCCATCGACAAGGCGTTGTAGGCGTTGATCATGTGAGCCAGCCGCGCGCGCGGCCCGGCGAAGCTGTTCAGGGGCGTGTCGGCGACGTGGCGCAGCATGCGATCAAGGTCGGCGCTGTCGGCGGCGAGCGCACGGAAGTCAACTGCGCCGCGCGCATCGACAAAACGTTCGAGCACTCGCCCCCAAGCGGCTTCGGCCTGTGCGGCGTTCGTCGGCGCCGCCGCGGGCGGCGCTACCACGGTGGCGCAGCCGGTGAGCATGACGAGGCCCAACGCGAGCAGAACGCGGCGGATCACGGCGCGGCCTCGCGCCCAGCCAGCGCCGCGGCACGCGAACGGCCCTTCAGGAACTTGATCGGGAACAGCGCGACTTCGCCCGCAACGCCGCGGCCCGCCAGCGGTTGCCACAGGCCTTGTGAAGTGGCGATTGGCTGCAGCAGGTAGTGATCGCGGCGCGCGTTGTAGGCGCACATGCTGATCGGGCCGTGCTGCGTCATCGCCATGAAGACGCAGGCGTCGATCCGTTCTCGCTCAAGCGCCTTGGCGTCCATGAAGTTGTGCGTGAAGAAGGTCAGCTTGTGCGCACGTCCACGCGCTGCGATCAGGTCGGCGCGCAGGCGCCACGCGAGCGCGGCCATCCAGCGCAGCGCAGACACCGCCAGCCGCGGCCGCGCCAGCGCAGCGCGCGCGAGCGATACAGCGCCGCGCCACACCGTGCCGCGCTCGATGGCCAGCCCCGCCGTCTCGCGCATGAAGCGCGCCACGAAGGCCGTGTCGGCAAAGGCGTCGTGCGCCCGGCCGTGCGCGACCAGCATCACCGCACTGCGGTTGCACTGCGCGTGGCCGGCGAGCAGCGCGTTGAAGGTCAGCGGCGTGCCCACGCCTTGCGAAAGCAGCGCGGCGATGGACTCGTTGCTGATGACATCGCCGCGCGCGCCCTGCACGCCGCGGCCGGTCTCGGCCTGCAACTGGAACGACGCGAAGTCCACACCGTCGGCGTGCTCGACGAAAAACCGCGCCAGCATCGGCACCTCATCGACGTTGCCGGCATGGACCGTGGTGTTGAAGAACACATGCAGCGGCAGGCCGCGCGCGCGTTCGATGTACTCGCGGCGCAGCGCGTTCAGCTCGGCCTCGCTGGCGTAGCCGGCGCGCTGTTGCGTCGTATCGACATGAAAAGCGACGTCCGTCAAACCGGCCTGCGCCAGTTCGGCCAGCAACTCGCGGCTGGCCTTGATGCCGTTGGTGAACAGCGACGCGCGCAAGCCCCGCTCTCGCAGGCGGGCGACGATCGCCAGCAGCTCGTTGCGCCGGCGCAGCGTCGGCTCGCCCCCAGAGACCTGGACGTCGGTGCCGGCGCCGTAGTGGGCGTGGATCAGGTCGATGCGGCGCAGCACTTCTTCGAGCGGCAGGTCGCGCACGGCTTCGGAAGCCTCGCTCAGGTAGCACAGCGTGCAGTCGAGGTTGCAGCGCTGCGTGATCTCGAGCGACACACAGGCCACCGGCCAGCGCCGGCCGGCCATCTGGTGGCCGTGCCACTGGCCATTGCGCTGCATCCGCTCGCGCAACGCAGCGCGAGCGTCGGGCGCCGGCGCGGCCAGCGGCGGCGCCAGGTCGCGGGGATCGATCAATGACTCTGTGTGTGCGCCATGCATCGTCCAGTGTCGCTTGGCGGCCGAAAACCTTTCAGCCGACGGTGGCTGTTTACTTCGCCAGCGGCACCTGCCTGGCTGCCGCGAGCCGCGGCAGCAACTGGTTCCACGCATCGACCAGCGCCGCTGCCACCGGCTTGGCCTGCGGCGAGTCGAGCCACCCGCCTTCGACGGCCAGGATACCGCCGGCCAGCACCAGGCTGCCCAGGCCGGCGGAAGATTCGGAGCCGCGGCCGAACGAAGAAGCCAGGATCTCGCTGGTGCGCGTGTCGACGGCGGTCATGACGATCATGGCTTCGCGCTGCCGGATCTCGCCGCCCACGCCGCCGATCCAGTTCGGCAACATCGCACCGATGCCGCCCTTGGCGCCGCCGGTCTGCTCGACGAACACGATCTCCGACCGCACCACGACGTCGGCGGCCTTCATGGCCGCGAGCTGCGCCCGCCGGTCCTGGCCCTGCTGTTCACGGATGCGGATCTCGTTTTCGAGCGCCGTGAACGCAGCGCCACGCTCGACAACCGTGAAACAGCGCGATTGCAGCAACACCTGACGCATCAGCGGCGCCATCGAGCGCGGCAGCCCGGCGGAACTGAGGGCCTGCGCGTTGGTGTCGGCCTCGGTCACGGTGGCCACGCCGAGCGGCGAGGAGCAAGTCGCCAGGCCCGAGCCGCCGGGCTCAGACAGCGCGATCTGGGTTTTCGGCTGGCTGCGCCAAGTCTTGCTGCTGCAGCTCGCCAGCAGCGCAGACAGCAGCATCAGGGCGGCCAGCCGGCGCCAGACGTTCATGTTCATGTCTGCATTGAAACGGCAAGACGCGTGATCGACGTATCGAAGCGTACAGGGCCGGTCCCCAGCGGCCCCCGCAGCCGAGGGAGAACCCCGCACCTGCGCTGGCGACAACGGCCCGCGCGCGTCCTAGAGTGCGCTTCGATCAGGCACAGCACGGGTCCATGCTGCGAGCCGATCGACTGCAACCGCTTCTCTCGTTGGGAATCGCTCGATGAACATTTCGAACCTCGGCCGCCTGATCGGCGCCGGCCTGCTGGCTTTGGGCTTGCACGCCTTGACGCCCGGCGTTGCGGCCGGCGATGCGGATCGACTCGACACCGGCGCTGTCAGCGCCGACGACCGCACCGCACCGTCGAGTCGCGGCTTCGATCGCGCGCTCGTCAATGCGCAGACGACGCTCAGCCCGGCAGGCGGAAGACGCTCCACAGAAAGCCCGGAATGATCAACGGGAACGGCACGCCGAGCGGCCGGAACTCCAGATCGAAGGTGTCGCCGCGGGCGCGCAAGGTGACCTTGTTGCCGAGGAAATCGCGTAGCGTCACCGAGCCCTCGCCTCGGCCCGAGTCAACGTTGAAGCGCAAGGTCGTGCTCGTCATCGCATAGCCGTCGCCGTCAATGACGATGGTGCCGTTCAGCCTGAAGCTGTCGCCGCTCGAAGTGGAATCGCCTTCGCTCATCACGGCGCGCGCGAGCGGGCCGGCAAAGCTGGCGTAGTTGTCTTCATTGATGTTCGATGACACCGAGGCGTCGCCTCCGCCATCGCCACCGCCGCCGCCACAGGCGGCTAGCGCGGCGAGGATCAAGATGCACAGGCCGCGCAGGATTGAACTCATCGTTGTGCTCCGCAATCGTTGCTCCTTGCCGTTCGGATTCCGCTCACATCAGAGCGCAAAGATCTTCCCCGGATTCATGATGTTCTTCGGGTCGAGTGCACGCTTGATATTGCGCATCATGGTCACCGCGCCAGGCCCGGCTTCGTCGAGCAGGTACGGCATCTTGTGCAGGCCGATGCCGTGCTCGCCGGTGCAAGTGCCTTCCAGGCGAAGCGCGCGATGCACCATCTTGACGTTGAGATCTTCCACCTTGGCGCACTCGGCGGGGTCGTTCGGGTCCATCAGGTAGGACAGGTGGAAGTTGCCGTCACCGACATGGCCGACGATCCAGTACGGGATGCGCGAGGCTTCGGCCTCGGCGATGCTCTCGTTGATGGCCTCGGCCAGGCGCGAGATCGGCACGCAGGTGTCGCTGCTCTGGCAGCGGCAACCCGGGCGCATTTGCAGCGCGGCGAAGTAGGACTCGTGGCGCGCTTTCCACAGCTTCGTGCGCTCTTCGGGCGTGCGCGCCCACTCGAAATCAGCGCCACCGTGGCCGCGTGCTATCTCCTGCACCGTGGCCGCCTGCTCGGCCACCGAGGCCTCGCTGCCGTGGAACTCCATCAGCAGCATCGGCGCCTCACGCAGCGTCAGGTGCGAGTGTTTGTTGACGGCGCGGATGGCGTTGGCGTCGAGCAGTTCGCAGCGCGCGATCGGCACACCCATCTGGATGATCTCGATCGTCGTCTGCACCGCCGCGTCGATGCTCGGGAAGAAGCACACCGCGGCGCTCACCGCTTCGGGCAGTGGGAAGAGTTTCAACGTCACTTCCGTCATCACGCCCAGCGTGCCCTCGCTGCCGACGAAAAGGCGCGTCAGGTCGTAGCCGGCGGACGACTTCTTGGCCCGCGTGCCGGTGCGGATGACCTCGCCGTCGGCGGTGACTACCGTCAGGCCGAGCACGTTGTCCTTCATCGTGCCGTAGCGAACGGCGTTCGTGCCCGAGGCGCGCGTGGCCGCCATGCCGCCGAGCGTGGCGTTGGCGCCAGGGTCGATCGGAAAGAACAGGCCGGTGTTCTTGATCTCGCGGTTCAGCTGCTCGCGCGTCACGCCGGCCTGCACGGTGACAGTCAGGTCTTCGGCGTTGATCCGCACCACCTGGTTCATGCGTGACAGGTCGATCGAGACGCCGCCCTGCACCGCCAGCAGGTGCCCTTCGAGCGAAGAGCCGACGCCGAACGCGATCACCGGCACCTCATGCGCGGCGGCTTGGGCGACGACGAATGCGACTTCGTCGGTGCTTTCGCAGAACACCACCATCTCGGGGGGCGCCGCGTCGTACACCGACTCGCCGCGGCCATGCTGTTCACGTACCGCGATGGCAGTGGAGCAGCGCTCGCCAAAGCGCTCGCGCAGCGCATCGACCATCGACGGCGGCACCGGCCGACGTACAACGCGAGGCATCAGTTCATGGGGCGCATTCATGGCGAATACCTCCGTGCCAACAGGGCACCTTGATTGTAGGTAGCATCAGCTATGGCAAACCGCCTGACACAGATCGCCACCCGCACCGGCGACGACGGCACCACTGGCCTGGGTGACGGCACGCGCACGCGCAAGGACGCGCTGCGTGTGGTGGCGATGGGCGATGTCGATGAGCTCAACTCGTCGCTCGGTGTGTTGCTGGCCGAGCCGCTGCCCGACGATGTGCGCGAGCTGCTGGTGGTCATCCAGCACGAGCTGTTCAACCTCGGCGGCGAGTTGTCGATCCCCGGCTTCGAGTTGCTCAAACGCGATGCGGTCGCGCGGCTCGACACGGCGCTGGCGCACTACAACGCGGCACTGCCCCGGCTCGCCGAATTCATCTTGCCCGCGGGCACGCGCAGCGCGGCGCTGGCCCATGTCAGCCGCACGATCGCGCGCCGCGCGGAGCGCGCGGTGGTGGCGCTGGCCGCGGCCGAGGCTGTGAACGAAGCGCCGCGCCTGTACCTCAATCGCCTGAGCGATTTGCTGTTCGTGCTGGCGCGCGTGCTCAACCGCGCCAACCTCGATGGCCTGGGCGGCGACGACGTGTACTGGAAATCAGAGCGTCTGAAACAGCAGCAAGACGGCGCTTAACCCCCTTAACCCCGATTCCGGCGGCGGCCCGTATCACGCTCCATCAACCCTCACGATGGAGCCCGCCCCATGCGCCTTGTCCTTTGCCTCGTTCTGGCCTGCATCGTCGGCACGGCCGGCGCGTCCACGCAACCCAAAGCGACGCTCAAGCCCTTTGCCAGCGAACGCGAGTTCGACGAGCTACTGGCCCGCTGGCGCGAAGCGGCGCGAGGCGCGGTCGAGCGGCGACGCCAGGAGGGTGCGAGCAATCTGGCGCTGAACGCTGCGCCCGCCGCGCCGCAAGCGATGGCCAAGTCCGCGGCCGACAGCAGCGCCGTTGGACAGGTGGCCGAGTCGATCACCAACGTGCAGACCGCGGGCGTCGATGAGGGCGGCATCGTCAAGCGGGTGGGCGATCATCTGGTGATCCTGCGCCGCGGCCGCTTGTTCACCGTGCGCGTTTCGGATTCGGGCGGCGATGCGCTCAAACCGATCGCCACCGTCAACGCCTACGCTCCCGGCTCCGACCCGCGCGGCGCGTGGTACGACGAGTTGCTGATCCACGAGCGCACCGTCGTCGTCGTCGGCTACAGCTATGCGCGCGGCGGCACCGAGATTGGGCTGTTCGAGCTGGGCGACGACGGCTCGCTGGCCTACCGGGCGACGCACCACCTGAAAAGCCACGATTACTACTCGTCGCGCAACTACGCCAGCCGCTTGATCGGCAGCCGGCTGGTCTTCTACACGCCGTCGCGCCTGCACGCCTGGGCGCTTCAGTCCGAGCAGTTCATGCCGCAGTGGCGGCGCTGGAATGCGGCGACGCCCGACAACTGGCAACGCATCCTGCCGGCGACGCGCATCTACCGCAGCGACGACGAGATCGATCCGATGAATGGCGGCGCGGCCCTGCACACCGTGACCTCGTGCGATCTGGCACGGCCGGCGCAGATGCGTTGCGAGTCGAGCGCAGTGCTGGCGCCGCCGGGGCGTGTCTTCTACGTCTCTGCGGGCAGCGTCTATGTCTGGACCACGGAGTGGCGGCGACGCGCTTCAGCGGTTGCGATGTCGCACAGCGCGGTGTGGCGCCTGCCGCTCGACGGCGACCTGCCGAGCATGCTCAAGACCACAGGGGCGCCGATCGATCAGATGTCGTTCCTCGAAGACGACGGCGGCCACCTCAACGTGCTGCTGCGCGCCCATGCGCGCGGCGAAGGCATGTGGAACGCCGAGCGTGGCGCGGGTGACTTGGCGTTGCTGCGCGTGCCGCTGTCGAGCTTCGGCGACGGCGCCGACAGCGCACCGCGCAGCGCCTACCGGCCATTGCCGTTTATGCCGGGACACACGTTGCATAACCGGTTTGTCGGCGACTGGCTGGTCTACGGCACGCCGGCCGGTGGCGCCGGCCACCACGCGGTGGCGCTGCGCTTTGCGGCACGCGGCGAAGCGCAGCCGCTGTCGCTCGGCCATGGCGTCGAGCGTATCGAGGCGCTGGGCCGCGACGCGGTGCTGGTCGGCAATGCCGGCAAGGACTTGCATTTCACGAGCCTTCGCTTGTCGGGCAATGAAGCGCAGTTGGTGGACAGCCATGTCCAGCCCAACGCCGCCCAGGGCGAAACGCGCACGCACGGTTTTTTCTACCGTGCAAGCTCGCCTGACGACGGCGTGATCGGTCTGCCGGTGATCGGTGCTCAAGGAGGGCGGCGCGGCGCGCGCGGCGAATCGGCAGCGGTGCTGTTCTTGCGCAACCGCACGCTGAACCTGCGGCCGGTGGGTGACTTGAGGTCGTCGCAGGTCGGCAGCGGACGCGACGATCAATGTCAAGCCAGTTGCGTCGACTGGTACGGCAATGCCAGGCCGATCTTTCTAGGTGATCGGATGTTCGCGTTGCTCGGCTACGAGCTGGTCGAAGGCCGTATGGCTTGGCGCGGCTGGCCCGGCGAACGGATCGAGGAGCTGCGGCGCGTCAGCTTTGCGCCGCAGCCCATTTCGATTTGGGGCAGAGACTGAGCACGGCGGCGGTCGCTTGGCCTGCCGCGCTGACCCATCAAGCTTTCAACGGCTGCGGGCGCACACTCACTTTCTCTTTCGCCGTTCCCGCACGGCGGCACTGAGTTGTTCCAGGACCGCCACCGAGTCGCCCCAGCCGAGGCAGCCGTCGGTGATGCTCTGGCCGTAAGTGAGTTGGGCTGGGTCGTCTTTGCCGGGGGTGAACTTCTGCGCGCCGGCTTCGAGGTGGCTTTCGACCATGACGCCGAAGATGCAGCGGCTGCCGGCCGCGAGTTGAGCGCCGACATCACGCGCCACGTCCGCCTGACGCTGGTACTGCTTGGCGCTGTTGGCGTGGCTGGTGTCGATCATCAGGCGGCACGGCAGCTTGGCGGCTTCGATCTCGGCGCAAGCGGCCGCCACGCTGGCGGCGTCGTAGTTCGGCTCCTTGCCGCCGCGCAGGATGACGTGGCAGTCCTTGTTGCCGCGCGTCTCAACGATCGCCACCTGGCCGTTCTTGTGCACCGACAAAAAGTGGTGCGGCTTGGACGCCGCCTGGATGGCATCGATGGCGATCTTCAGGTTGCCGTCGGTGCCGTTCTTGAAGCCGACCGGCGCCGACAGGCCGGAGGCCAGTTCGCGGTGCACTTGCGACTCCGTCGTGCGCGCGCCGATCGCGCCCCACGAGATCAGGTCGCCGATGTACTGCGGGCTGATCACGTCGAGGAACTCGCTGCCGGCCGGCACGCCCAGGCGGTTGATGTCCAGCAGCAACTGCCGGGCGATGCGCAGGCCCTCGTGGATGCGAAAGCTTTCGTCGAGATACGGGTCGTTGATGAGGCCCTTCCAGCCGACCGTGGTCCGCGGCTTCTCGAAGTACACGCGCATCACGATTTCCAGCGTGTCCGCGTACTTCGAGCGCTCGGCCTTCAGCTTGCGCGCGTATTCCATCGCCGCCTGCGGGTCGTGGATCGAACACGGGCCGATGATCACCAGCAGCCGGTCGTCGTCGCCATTGAGGATGCGGCGCACACGCTCGCGCGTGTCGCCGATCAGCGCTTCGACCGGCGTGCCGGCGATCGGGAAGAAGCGGATCAGGTGCTCCGGCGGCGGCAGCGGTGTCACGTCCTTGATCCGCTGGTCGTCGGTGCGGCTGGTCTTCTCCGACAGCGCGTAGCCATAGGGCACCTCCGTGCTGCTGTCGGCAACGCTTGGCGGCGTGGGGCTGGACGGTGGGCTCATCGGGAACTCCTGTGACGACTGATTCGGGCTGCGGAAAAAGAAAAACCGCCGGGGCTGCCGGCGGTTTGTCTGGGGGAGCGTGCTGCTTGCCTACGCTTTCGCCTCTCCAGCCGCCTTGTGGGGCAAGAACCAAAAGTAGGCAAAAAAGTAAGGCAGGGGACGCGTGTTCACGGGAGGCAATGTAGCACGCGAGCCGCGCCCTGCAACCACTGGCGCGGCTGCCCGCGGCAGAATCCGTCACTCCCACCCGCCGTCAGGAAGACCTCATGCCGTTCTCACTTCGCGCTTCGCGGCCCACAGTGCGCTCCGCCACGCTGACCCTGATGGCGGCTGCCTTGCTCACTGCTTGCGGCGGCGGGGGCTCCGATGCCGGCACGGCGCCATTCGGCAACGCGGGCAGCAACCCCAGCGGCAGCGGCCTGCCGGCGTCATCGTCGTTGGCCCAACAGTGCGCGGCCGGCAATTCGCTGGCGCCGACGGCCAGGCGAACGGCCACGCTCGACACGGAACGGCGCTGGGTGCGCTCCTACATGGACGAGGCTTACCTCTGGTACCGCGAGATCCCGTCGGTGAACACGGCCGATGCCAACTTCAACTTGGCCAGCGTGCCGCTGTCGCTGGACAACTACTTCGAGGCGCTGAAGACGCGTCAGCGTACGGCCAGCGGCAAGTTGAAGGATGAGTTCAGCTTCACCTACCCGACCGTGGAGTGGGAGGCGCTGTCTCAGTCAGGCATTGTTTCGGGTTTCGGCGCTGAATGGATCGTGCAGGCGGGGACGCCGCGCACGGTGCGAATAGCCTACGTCGATCCGGGTACTCCGGCGGCCGCGCAATCGCTGACGCGTGGCATGCGTGTGGTTTCGGTCGATGGTGTATCCGCCGACGACACAGCCACCAATGCGGCCATTTTTTCGCCGAACTCGGGGCAGAGCTACTCCTTCGTGTTGGCAGACACGGCGGGCGCGCAGCGCACCGTGTCGATGTCGGCTGGACCGATCACCAAGACCCCAGTTCAGAACGTCAGCACCTTCGACACGCCGAGCGGCCGCGTCGGCTACATGACCTTCAATGACCACATCCTGCCGGCAGAGGGCCAGCTCGTCGGTGCCTTCACGCAGCTCGCGTCGGCCGGTGTCAGCGATGTCGTGCTTGATTTGCGCTACAACGGAGGTGGCTTTCTCTACCTTGCCAGCCAAGTGGGATACATGGTGGCGGGCAGCTCGCGAACGGCGAGCAAGACCTTTGAGCGCTTGCAGTACAGCGACAAGCGCGCTGCCGATACCGCTGCTGCGCGCAGCAACACGCCGTTCTACAACGTCGCCAGCGGTGACCTCAACACCGGCACGACGGAAGACGCCCCGCTGCCGTCCCTCAACCTGGGCCGCGTCTATGTACTGGCCAGCCCGGGCACCTGCTCGGCCAGCGAGGCCATCGTCAATGGGCTGCGCGGTGCTGGCGTCGAGGTCGTCCTTGTCGGCGGCACGACCTGCGGCAAGCCCTACGGCTTCACCGCCGAAGACAACTGCGGCATCTCCTACTTCCCGATCGAATTCCAGGGCGTCAATAATCTGGGCTTCGGCGACTACGCCGACGGCTTTGCGCCCACAGCCACCTGCACCGTCGCTGACGACTTCAGCCGCGCGCTCGGTGACAGCAGCGAGGGCATGCTCGCCGCGGCGCTAAGTCACCGCGCCACCGGCAGTTGCGGCGGCACGGCCACTGGCCGCGAAGGGCCGCAAGCTGTCGGCGCGGTGAGCTTCGGCCGGGTGATCCGCCACCCGGTGCGCGAAAGCAAATTCCGCCGCTGAGCGGTCGGCCTACGCTGTGCCGCCGACGGTCAGGCCGTCGATGCGCAGCGTCGGTTGACCGACACCGACCGGCACGCTCTGCCCTTCCTTGCCGCAGGTGCCGACGCCGGTGTCGAGCGCCATGTCGTTGCCGATCATGGCCACGCGTGTCAGGCATTCGGGGCCGCTACCAATCAGCGTCGCGCCTTTCACTGGGTACTGGATCTTGCCGTTCTCGACCCAGAAGGCTTCGCTGGCCGAGAACACGAACTTGCCGCTGGTGATATCGACCTGGCCGCCGCCGAAGTTGGTGGCGTAGAGGCCGCGCTTGATGCTGGCGACGATCTCGTCCTTGGACTTGTCGCCGGACAGCATGTAGGTGTTGGTCATGCGCGGCATGGGCACGTGCGCATAACTTTCGCGGCGGCCGTTGCCCGTCGGTTTGACCTTCATCAGTCGCGCATTCATCGCGTCCTGGATGTAACCCTTCAAGATGCCGTCTTCGATCAGCACCGTGCGCTGCGTGGCGTGGCCTTCGTCGTCGACGTTGAGCGAGCCGCGGCGGTCCGGCAGCGTGCCGTCGTCGAGCACGGTGACGCCCTTGGCGGCGACACGCTGGCCGATGCGGCCGGAAAACGCCGACGAGCCCTTGCGGTTGAAGTCGCCTTCCAGGCCGTGGCCGATGGCTTCGTGCAGCAGGATGCCGGGCCAGCCCGGGCCGAGCACGACGGTCGTCTCACCGGCGGGCACGGGCCGGCTCTCCAGGTTGGTGAGCGCGGCATTGACGGCGTGCTCGACGTACTGCTCGATCACATCATCCTGAAAGTAGCCGAGGCCGAAGCGCCCGCCACCGCCACCGCTGCCGACTTCGCGGCGACCGTTCTGCTCTGCAATGACGGTCACCGACAAACGCACCAGCGGTCGCACGTCGGCGGCGCGTGTGCCATCGGCGCGCGCCACCATGACCACGTCGTGCTCTGCCGCCAGCCCGGCCATCACCTGCACCACGCGCGGGTCCTTGGCACGTGCCAGGCGCTCCACTTTTTCGAGCAGCGCCACCTTTTGCGTGCTGTCGAGCGTGCCGATCGGATCGGTCGGCGCATACAGCACATGCGCGGGTGCGACGCGTGGCGCACCGCCGACCTTGACGCGGCGGCTCTGCCCGGCTGCGGCGATCGTGCGCACCGTGCGCGCGGCGTCAAGCAGTGCCGCTTCGGAGATGTCGTCGCTGTAGGCGAACGCGGTTTTTTCGCCGGCCACGGCACGCACGCCGACGCCTTGGTCGATCGAGAAGCTGCCGCTCTTGACGATGCCTTCCTCCAGGCTCCAGCCTTCATGGCGCGTACTCTGGAAATACAGATCGGCGTCATCGATGCGGTGCTCGGCCATCGTTGCCAACGCGGCAGCCAGATGGCGCTCGGTCAGGCCATACGGCCCGAGCAGCAGCGACTCGGCGACGGCCAAGCGTTCGAGGGTGGGTTCACGTGCGGTCATACGATCCATTCTAGGAGCGTGACCCATTGCACGGATGGCGGCGTGGGCATGGCCCGGCTTCACTGTTCTTTACGCCGGGACCACGAAGATCAGTCCGCCGACCGTGATGCCAGGCGTTGTTGGGGAGCGCCCTGCGCAAACCAGTCACCCCAGACCACCAACACCCAAGGAGTCCCTCATGACCAAGACCTTTGTTGCCGCCGCGATGCTGGCCCTGTCTGCCTTTGCCGCCACTGCTGCCGGCGCCGACACACCGCGCATCGACCAGCGCCAAGCCAATCAGGAGCAGCGCATCGACAAGGGCATCGCCTCGGGCGAGCTGACGAAGCGCGAAGCGCGCCGCATGAACCACCAGCAGAACGTCATCAACCGCGCCGAAGACAAGGCCAAGGCCGATGGCGTTGTGACGGCCGAAGAGCGGGCGCGCCTGACGAAAGCGCAGAACAAGACCAGCAAGCGCATCTACCGCCAGAAGCACGACGCGCAAGAACGCAAATCTTGAATTGACGACCCCTCGTCCGCTGCGCGTGCACTCCCCCGAGGGGCTGAGTGCCGCGGCTCCAAGCCCGCGCAAGCGGGCTTGGACGGCACGAGGAGCCGTTGCGTCTCGCAACGGCGCGGCCTGCAAGGCGCTCAGGCCGACGCTTGGGAGCGGCCCGGCGCTGGCCTGAGTTACGACGCGCCGCGCAGCGCCAGCGCCCGCTCGTAAAGAGCGTTGCGCGGCGCGCCGCTGATCGCCGAGGCCAGCGACACGGCCTGCTTGAGCGGCAGCTCGGCCAGCAACAAGGTCAGCGTGCGCTCGGCTGCGGCGTCGAGGGCGGCGGCTTCTTCTGCAGCCACGGCGTGCAGCACGAAGACGAACTCGCCGCGCGAGCGGTTGGCATCGGCGGCGAGCCACACGGGCGCCGCGCCGGCTGCCAGCGTCGCCACCTCTTCGAACTGCTTGGTCAGCTCGCGCGCCAGCGTGATGCGGCGCGTGGGCATCATGTCGGCCAGCGCATCGACGAGCGCGGCCACGCGGTGCGGCGCTTCGAAGAACACGACCGACTCGTCGCTGCGCGCGGCCACAGCGCTCAGCCAGGCGCGGCGCTCGGCGGCTTTGTTCGGCGCAAAACCGACGAAGGCGAATCCGCCGGCCAGTGCGTCGCCGGCCACCGACAGCGCGGCGACGACGCTGCTGACGCCGGCAATCGGCACACAGCGGTGGCCGGCGGCCCGCACCGCGGCGACGAGCGCTGCGCCGGGATCCGAGACTGCCGGTGTGCCGGCGTCGCTGACGTAAGCCACGCGCTCGCCGCGCGCCAGGCGCTCGACGATCCGCGCCGAGGCTTCGCGCTCGTTGTGCTCGTGCAGCGCAATGAGCGGCTTGTGCAGGCCGAGATGGTTGAGCAAGCCGGCCGAGACGCGTGTGTCCTCGCAGGCCACGGCATCGACGAGGCTGAGCACCTGCACCGCGCGCAGCGTCAGGTCGGCCAGGTTGCCGATCGGTGTGGCCACAACATACAGCGCGCCTGCTGGATACTGCTGCGCGCCGGCCGCTGCAGCGGCGGCTTGGGCGATGATGGCGGGCAAGGACAAGTTCGAGGCAGCGATGGCT
>JANOEG010000475.1:0-10769 GCA_031413095.1 Burkholderiales bacterium
CTGCGCGCGCAGAGCGCTGTCGCGGTAGCCTTCGAAGTCTTGCGTCAGCCCGTTCAGCCGGGTGTTCTCGACCCAGTCATCTCGGGTCTGGTGCAGCATGGAGATGCGCAGCGCCGAGTCGGGGCTCGTGGGCACGTTCAGCGCAGCTTCGGCGTTGATGGTTCGGAACGTTCCCACCGAGAGGCTGCCGTAACCCTCGAAGTTCTTCGTCGGCCGCACCGATTCGAACTTCACCACGCCGGCCGGTGTATTGCGGCCGAACAACGTGCCCTGCGGGCCGCGCAACACTTCGATGCGGGCCAGGTCGAAGGCCGGGAAGCCCTTCAGGATCGGGTTCTCCTGAACGATGTCGTCGACCACCAGCGACACCGGTTGCGACGCATTGAGCCGGAAGTCGGTGTTGCCGTAGCCGCGCACGTAGAAGCGTGGGAACGCTCGGCCGAACGACGACTCGATGTTCAGGCTCGGCACCCGGCCCGACAGCACGCGCACGTCCTGGCCGCTGGTGCCCAGCACCTCGAGAATTTCGCTGCCCAGGGTGCTCACCGAGTTCGGCACGTCCTGCAGGTTTTCGGTGCGGCGCTCGGCAGTCACGTTGACGGGAGCGAGTTTGCCGCTCTCGGCCGCTTGTTGTGCCGACGCACCGAGGTGCAGTGCGGCGAGGGCGGCGGCTGCCGCAATTCGGTGCAGCGTCGCAACGGGAAGCCGCGTTGCGTTCGGGTGGGTGCGGGTCATGATGTCTCCTGGCTGAGTTGTGGTCTGCTTTCTGCAAACGGCGTGCCATCGCCGCTGCCGGGGGAAGCTCGGGTTCGGTGTAAGGTTGCCCCCTTCCGGGAGCCAGCATGCTGACCGAAGTCCAGAAAAATCGCTACCGTGATCAGGGTTTCCTCGTGGTGCCTGGCTTCCGCTCAGCCGATGCGCTGGCGGCAGTGATGGCACGGTCGCAGGCCATCGTTGCCGCGTTCGAGCCGACCGGCCAGGGCAGCGTCTTCACCACCCGCGACCAGGCGCGCAACGCGAACGCCGATTTCCTGGCTTCAGGCGACCGCATCACCTGCTTCTTCGAGGAAGAAGCCTACGCACCGAACGGCCAGCTGCGCCAGCCCAAGGCCGAGTCCATCAACAAGATCGGCCACGCATTGCATGACCTGGATCCGGTGTTCGACCGGTTTTCACGCGGCGAGGACATGGCGGCGCTGGCCGTCGACCTCGGGTTGGACGAACCGCGGGCCTGGCAGTCGATGGTGATCTTCAAGCCGCCGCGCATCGGCGGTGAGGTGGGTTGGCACCAGGATGCGAGTTTCCTGATCACCGAACCCGTCAGCGTCGTGACCTTCTGGTTCGCGCTGGAGGACGCGACGCTTTACAACGGCTGCCTCTGGGTCGAGCCCGGTGGTCACCGCGGGCCGCTGCGCCAGCGCTTCGTGCGTGAGGGCGACTCGGTGCGCATGGAAACGCTGGACACCACGCCCTGGCCTGGCGGGTCCGTCGCCGTGCCGCTGGAAGTGGCGGCCGGTACGCTGGTGTGCTTTCACGGCAAGCTGCCGCACTACAGCGGGCCGAACCGTTCTGAACGGTCGCGCCAGGCCTACACGCTGCACGTCACCGATGCGGCGTGCCGGTGGTCCGAGCTGAACTGGTTGCGGCGCGGTCCGCAGTTGCCGCTGCGCGGCTTGACTGCTCCGGGGCTCGTCGAGAGGGGCCATACCGGCGCCTGACAGGCTGTCTGCCCGCGTGCGGGCGCCCTTGGGGAACGTCGGCCTGGTGCAGGCCGTTGATGCCTCAAAGTGGCACGAGCCGGGCGCGCTTCTGGGTCTGCTGGATGTAGTTCTGCAGGTTGCGCAGTGAGTTGCTGTTCGCGTTGATGAACTGGCAGCCGAGTTTCACGCCCGTGCCTTCGACGTTCAGCTCCGAGACATGCTGGATGCGCAGGTCGGTCTGCACGCGCACGCTGACTTCGAGGTCGAGTTGGGCGTCGCGGACCACGGTGCCGGCAACCACCGGTGAGGTCGTGCAGGGCAGGAACAGCGCACAGCCGCCCATGCTGACGTCCAGGATGCGAAGCAGGCCGGGCAGCTCGGCGTGGTTGAGCCGTGCCGCGGGAGCGCTCCGCACGGGAGGGCGCACCCGGAAGCTGTCTCGGCGCTGGAAGCGGAAGATCTCGCGCGGCATCGCGCAGCGCAACGCGCTCGACGTGCCGCTGTGCACCAGCACCAGGCTTTGCACGTCGAACTGGATCTTGACGTTGTCGATCACGCCCACCGCGATGACCTGGTTGCTTTCCAGCACGCGGGCCAACTTGGGGTCGTCCTTGTCGCCATCGAACATCATGCTGATGGCGGAACGCGCCGAGTCGATCACCCACGGTTTGGCGGGCCAGTCGCTGCCGTCGCTGGAGTTCAACGTCAACACGATGTTGCCTTCGCAGATGCGCGTGAGCATGTTGCGAATTTCGACCGACGAGGTCATGCGGAACTCGTGCAGGCCGCCATGCGTGGCGACCAGCGAATCCAGCGGCATCGGCAAGGTGTCCATCCTGGCGGGACTCCGGTAGGTTAGGCGAGCACGTTCTCAGTGCGGTCGGGTCAATGCACGGTCCGGCCGCGCCCGGAAATCAGATGGTCAAGGTCGTCGAGCCAGGGTTCGGCGAGTTGACGGATCTCGGCGTCATTGACCAGAATGCGCTGCATGATGCGTGACTTGAGCCGCGTTTCCTCGGGGCCGAGAGCACGCTTCGACGCTGCGTGGCGCAGCTGCGAGATCAGCAGCGCGCAGGCGCCTTCGAGCTTGACCACGTGATCCCAGTTGCCTTCACGGGCAGCGCGCAGCATGTCCCGGCTGGCCTGCTCGATCGCCTCGTAGTAGTTCAGCAACGAGGCTTCGGAAGGTGGGCCGCCGTCGCGGGGTGGGTTCGATTTCATCGAGGTTCCGTTCATCCCGGCGCACCTTGCACCTGCGGGCCGATGGCTCGCCATGCGGTGCGCAGAGGTTCGATCAATGCTGCACATTCGGCCAGTGCCTTGTCGTCATTGCCGAGATTGGCCTGAGTCAATCTCAACGTGATGTAGCCATAGAGGTCACGCAGATCGAGCGCGAGCGAGCCGCCGCCCTGTGCATTGAGGGCGCCGCGCAAGCCTTCTTCAACGATGCGGACTGCGCGCGCAATGGCCCGCCCCTTGAGCTGGGTGTTGCGGGTCTGGATTGCGCCGCGTGCCTGCGCGATGGAATCCTGCACACCGTCGAACAGCATGGTGACCAGTTGGTGCGCCGAGGCGCCGGACACCCCGGTTTCGATGCTGACATGCCGGTACGCGTTGGTGAACGCGGCTGGCGTGTTGGGACGAACAGGAGTCGCATGCATGGCGGTCGTGGAAACGTCGTTGTGGCACTGCTTGAGTTATCGACCGCAGACTTGTTGACTTGAGGCGCTCGTTCGTAAGAAATGAGGCCTTTCACCTGCCGTTGTTGAAAGCAGCCACCTGCTGATTGATGTAACCCGACAGGCTGTTGAGTTGGCCCATCTGCCGGTCCAGCGCGGTGTACTGGGCGCGCATGCGCTTCTCGATCATCGCTATCCGGTCGGTCAGTTGAAGTTGGCGGTCCTGGTTCAGATCGATCCGCTTGCGCAGGCCATCGGTCTTCGTTGACACCGTGCCGTCAGCGCCAAGAAGGGCGTCACCCAGCTTGCGAATCTGGGTCGCAATGCCGTCGTTCGCGGGCACGGCCAGGTCGGTGTTGCCGAACACCTTGCGCGCCTCGGCGACATTCGCCAGCGCGTTGCCCATCTTGGTCTCGTTCACGGTGATCGAGCCGTCGCGTTGCACGTCGAAGCCGACGTCGGCCAGGCGCGTGAACAGGGTCGAAGCGCCGCTGGTCTGGCCCAGCATGTTGCGCATCTGGCGCCGAATCGACACGGCCGCGCTGTCGCCCTGGAGTTTGGTGTCGACCTTGGAGCCGAGCACCACCTTGGTCTCGTCGGCGAGCAGTTTGTTGAGCTCGTTGTAGGCCGTCACGAAGGCGTCGACCGATTTGCGGATTGCCGGCGTGTCCTGCGTCGCACTCACCTGAACCGGGGCGGTGGTGACCTTGTTGAGCGTGAGCGTCATGCCGTCGAGCACGTCCGACAGAGTGTTGCTTTCCGAGCCGATCGGCAGGTTGTTCAGGCTCGCCGACGCGTTCGCCGCGGCGAGTGCCTGGGCCATCGTCAGGATGCCCACCGACGGGTCGAAGGCAAGCGCCGACAAGCCCAGGCCGTCGCCGTTGTTGCCGTCGCCGTCGGCGACGCTGATGCGAAACGCGTTCGGCGCGCCCGTCAGCGTCGAGCGCAGCACGAGCCGCGCGCCGCTCGCGTCGGTCAACACCGACGCGGTCACCCCGGCCCCCGATGCATTGATCTTGTCACGCAACTGGGCCAGCGACTCCGCAGGCGGCCCTACCGTGATCGTGACCGGCGTGGCACCCACCTTGGGAGTGAAAGCGGTCTGGTCGGCGTTCCAGCCGCCCAGCTCAATCGTCAGGCTGCCTTCACCGAGGATCGTGCTTGCCGAAACAAAGGTTCCCGTCACGTTCGACTGCGCGGCGGCGAGCTGATTCACCTGCAGGGCATAGTTGCCCGGCCGGGTGGCGGCGCTGGTGGTGTCGCTGTCCGCCGCCGGGTCGCTCGACGTTCCTGCGCTCTTGCCCCAGGTTTCCGCGCGGGTCAGCGCCGACGCCGCATCGCGAAGCGCAGCGATCGCCGACTTGACCTTGCCGTAGGTCGACAGCTTGGTCTCCAGCGCGTTCGCCTGCGACTGGAGCTGAGTCAAAGGCACGCGTTCCACCGCCAGCGTCTGCGTGATGATGCTGTTGATGTCCAGCCCGCTGCCGATACCTGGGGAAGAAATCGTTGCCATGGGATTACTCCGTTGTCGCCTTCGGTCTTTCGGCAGCTTCCGGCGCGACTTGAGGACTTTCTTGCGCTCTCGCCCCGGCCGGCGTGTGAGGAAACGCGATGACAAGCCCCGGCCGCCGTCTGTGACTTCTTGGCGATGCGCGATAGCACATCGAGACAAGCGTCACACCCCACCCCGGCGATGAATGAAAAGAGCCAACTCGCAGTGAAGCGAGTTGGCTCTGGTCACGGGCTTTGGCGCCGACGAGTCTTCGACGTTCAGTTGCGCAGCAACTGCAGCACCTGCTGCGGCAACTGGTTGGCCTGCGCCACCATCGCGGTACCGGCCTGCTGCAGGATCTGGGCACGCGACATGTTTGCGGTTTCAGCCGCGAAGTCGGCGTCCATGATGCGCCCACGGGCGGCGGCCTGGTTCTCGCCCGTGATCTGCAGGTTGGTGATGGCGAAGCCAAAGCGGCTCATCGCGGCACCGTAGGTCGCGCGGTTGGTGGTGATCGCGTCGAGCTGCACGTCGATCGCGGCCAGTGCCGTCGATGCTGCACCTGCCGTGGTCAGGCCTCCGGTGACGGTGGTGACGGCGGTCGTGGTCACGGTCAGCGTGTCGCCGTTGTTGGCGCCGACCTGGAAGGTCTGCGCACCGGCGCCGCCGCCGACGACTGCGATGCCGTTGAACTTGGTCTGCGCGGCGATGCGCGTGATTTCGCCCGACAGCTGCTGGTACTCCGTGTCGAGGTTGGCGCGATCGCTGCTGCCGTTCGAGCCGTTCTGGGCCTGCACCGCCAGTTCCCGCATGCGCTGCAGCGCGTCGGTCACGGTGGCGAGGGCGCCTTCAGCGGTTTGCGCCAAAGAGATGCCGTCGTTGGCATTGCGGATCGCCACATTGGTGCCGCGGATCTGCGCGTTCATGCGGTCGGCGATGGCCAGGCCGGCGGCGTCGTCTTTTGCCGAGTTGACCCGCAGGCCGGAAGACAGGCGTTCCATCGAAGTCGCGAGCGAAGACTGCGACGTGGTCAGGTTGCGCTGTGCGTTCAGCGAGTTGATGTTGGTGTTGATGGTCTGGGGCATGTCGGGCACTCCGTGAAGAATCGAGGGTTCCCGGCATCGTGGCCGGACGAATCAGGCCAGTGGAAGTGCGGCCTGTGCGCCGAATTTTCGACAGCCCGGGCCGGCACAGTCGCTTGAAAAGACGCCTTTCGACCGGCCAGTTCCCGACCTCTTGTGCCCCAACGAAAAAGCCGCCCCGAAGGGCGGCTTGCAGACCGGGCGCCGCAGCGCCGCTCTTGTCTTGCGTGCGATCAGCGCAGCAGCGAGAGCACTTGCTGCGGCAACTGGTTGGCTTGCGCCACCATCGCGGTACCGGCCTGCTGCAGGATCTGCGAACGCGACAGGTTGGCGGTTTCCGAAGCGAAGTCGGCGTCCATGATCCGGCCGCGGGCGGCCGACTGGTTCTCGCCGGTGATCGCCAGGTTCGAGATCGCGAAGCCGAAGCGGCTGATCGCAGCGCCGTAAGTGGCACGGTTGCTGGTGATGGTGTCGAGCGCCGTGTCGAGCGCTGCCACGGCCGTCGAAGCGGCTGCGGCGGTCGTCAGGCCACCGGCAACCGTGGTCACCGCGGTCGTGGTGATCGTCAGCGTGTCGCCGTTGTTGGCGCCGACCTGGAACACCTGCGCACCGGCGCCGGCGCCGACGACAGCGATGCCGTTGAACTTGGTCTGCGCGGCGATGCGGGTGATTTCACCCGAGAGTTGCTGGTATTCCGTGTCCAGGTTGGCGCGGTCGCTGCTGCTGTTTGAGCCGTTCTGGGCTTGCACGCCAAGTTCCCGCATGCGCTGCAGCGCGTCGGTCACGGTGGCGAGTGCGCCTTCAGCGGTTTGCGCCAGCGAGATGCCGTCGTTGGCGTTGCGGATCGCGACGTTGGTGCCCTTGATCTGGGCATTCATCCGGTCGGCGATCGCCAGGCCGGCGGCGTCGTCCTTTGCGGAGTTGACCCGCAGGCCGGAAGACAGACGCTGCATCGAGGTGGCCAACGAGCTCTGCGAGGTCATCAGGTTGCGCTGCGCATTGAGCGAGTTCACGTTGGTGTTGATTGTCATAGCCATGAAAATTCTCCTAAACGGTTAATGGATTCCCGGCCTGGCCGCCGGCGTTACACGCAGGTGCGTCAAAAGCCTGCTTTCTCTTCACCTGTTGCATGCTGGTGAACGCGACGATGGGTTGTGTCTTGTTCACCGGCACCGCCCGCGTCAGTCGGCTTGGGTTCTGCGCAGTGTTGAATCTGCGCTTCGCCTTGCCTTCCAACCGGACCACGAACCCGAAACTCCAGGTGCGTTGAGAGGGTTATCGGAGCCTCGATTTGCGAACTTGAGGCGAAATTTGCGTGGCTGTGAAAAACGCACTGTGGAAACCAAAACGGCGCGGTCGGCCGAAAAGCGGGCCGGTGCCGGTGCTGATCGTTGTATCGGGGTCGTTATCGGCGTGTTCGCATCGCGGTTGACACAAAACCTGTGCCCCACGTGCCCGCCATGAACCGCATCGCCCTCGTGATGATTGCCCGCGACGAAGCCCGCTGCATCGAGCGTTGCCTCGTGAGTGCCCGCGTGTGGGTCGATGAGATGTGGGTGCTCGACACCGGTTCCAGCGATGCCACCGCAGAGATCGCTGCACGCTGCGGCGCCCGCGTGGCGCACTTCGACTGGGTCGAAGACTTTGCTGCGGCGCGCAATGCCGCGCTCGCGCTCACGGATGCCGATTGGTGCCTCGTGCTCGACGCCGACGAATGGATCGTGCGCGGCGGCGAATCCATCACGGCATTGCGAACCCAAGATCCCGCCTTCATCGGCCAGATCAGCGTGGCCAGCAGCTTCGACACCGCGCAGGGCAACGCGGGCGAAGCGCCGAGCTGGCTGCCGCGGGTGTTGCCCGGCGGTGTGCGCTACGAAGGCCGCGTGCACGAACAGCCGCAGTCGCCGCTGCGACGCCAGCGCTTGCCGTTGCTGGTCGGCCACGATGGTTATCTGGGTGCGCAGATGGCACACAAGCAGGGCCGCAATCAAACCCTGCTGCAGCGGGCGCTCGCCGTGCAGCCCGACGACGCCTACCTGCGCTATCAGCTCGGCAAGGACTTCGAGGTGCGAGCCGAATTCGACGCTGCCGCGCTGCACTACATGCAAGCACTGTCGCAGGTCGACGCACGCGCGACCTGGCGCCATGACCTCGTGCTGCGCACACTCTTCACGCTGAAGAAGCTGGGTCGTTTCGAACCTGCGATTTCGCTCGCTGAAGAAGAGATGCCGCACTGGAGCGATTCGCCCGACTTCTGGTTCACGCTCGGTGACCTGCTGCTCGACTGGGCGGCGAGTGCGCCGGCGCGTGCGGGGGAACTGCTGCCGATGATCGAAGCGAGCTGGCTGCGTGCCATCGAGATCGGCGAGCGGCCAGACTTGCACGACACGGTGCGTGGCCGCGGCAGCTTTCTCGCCGCGCACAACCTGGCGGTGTTTCATTTCAGCCTCGGGAATGCTGCGCAGGCCGCGCGCTGGCAGGCCCGGGAGACGGCGTTTCGTGCCGAGGTGGCCAAACTCGAGTTGGCCTGACACCGGCCCGTTGCCCGAACTGGCACGCAGCGCTGCCGTTTTTCCGGCGTTCAAGCGAAAGCAGTCGAGCCTACGCTCGCACACGACTCTGCTCCGATTGCTCGAACCATGGCCCTTGCCCTACCGCACCCTGCCAGCCCGCACGCTTCATCGACGGCGCATGCCCGCGCCCACCGCCGCTGGCTCGAAGGGCAGGGCCATGTCGAGCGTGAACACTGGCCGCTGGCTGCGCAGGCCTTCGAACAGGCGACCAGCCTGCACGCTGATGAAGCTTATGCCCTGGCTGCAGCGCACGCATTGATCAAGGCCGGCCGCGCCGCAGATGCCGTCAAACGCACCCGCGGCCTGCGCCAGCTTCACCCGCGCGCCGGCCTGGCCTACACGCTCGAGTCGCACGCGCTGCTCGGTTTGGGCCGTGCCGAAGATGCGGTCGAGTGCCTGCGCGCGCTGCCGGCTGACGTGCCGCGCGACAACGACCACCATGTGTCGCTGGCGGTCGCGCTGCAGCGCTGCCACCGCCACGACGAAGCGATCCGCGCGTTCTTCGATGCGCTGGCGCTGAAGATGAACGACGCCGTCTCGCACTTTCGCCTGGGCATGTCGTTCAAGGACCTCGGCATGAAGGCCGAAGCCGCCGAGTGTGTGCGTACCGCCGTGCTGCTCGGGCTGGGCACGAGCGAGATGGCGGCGCGCGCGCAGCTCGTGTTCCTGGAACGCGAAGCCTGCAACTGGGCCGCCGCCGCAGACGCACTCGCGGCGCTGCGCCCCGCCGTTCGGGCCGTGCCGCCCAACACGCCACTCGAGACCGGCGCCTTCCCGCACGCCGTGTTCGTGGGCGACCCGCTCGAACAGCTGAAGGTCGCACGCCACTACGCGCTGCACGTGGCGCGCGGTGTGCGGCCGCTGCCGCGCCGCAACGCTCGTGCGCAGGGGGAACGCCTGCGCATCGGTTACCTGTCGGCCGACTTTCACAACCACGCCACCAGCCAGCTGATGGTGCAGATGCTGGAAAGCCACGACCGCGGCGCCTTCGAGGTCACGCTTCTCTCGACCGGCCCCGACGACCAGAGCGCCATGCGCCAGCGCATCAAGGCCTCGAGCGAAAACTTCGAAGAGCTGCGCGGCCGCCCTTTCGACAGCATGGCGCAGCGCGTGCGCGAACTCGGCATCGACATCCTCGTCGACCTGAAAGGCGCCACCTACGACACGCTGATGCCGGTGCTCGCGCACCGCGCTGCGCCGCTGCAGGTGAGCTGGCTCGGCTTTCCGGGCACGAGCGGCGCGCCGTTCATCGACTACTTCATCGGCGACCCGGTCGTTACGCCGCTGGCCGACGCCGCGCACTTCAGCGAACAAATCGCGCAGATGCCGCACTGTTACCAGCCCAACGACGCGCAGCGCGGCCTGCCGCTGCCGATGAGCCGTGCCGACTGGGACGCGCCCGACGACGCGCTGCTGCTCTGCGCCTTCCATCAGTCGTACAAGATTTCCGGCGAGGTCTTCGACCAGTGGTGCGCGCTGCTGCACGCCTTGCCGGGCTCGGTGCTGTGGCTGCTGCAATGGAACACCAACGTGCAGAGCGCGCTGACAAAGGCTGCGCGCGAGCGGGGCATCGGCCCCGAACGGCTGCTGTTCGCGCCGATGGTCTCGCCGCAAGGCCACCTGAGCCGGCTGGCCTGTGCCGACATCTACCTCGACGCCTGGCCGTGCAACGCCCACACCACGGCGAGCGAAGCGCTGTGGTGCGGTGTGCCGGTGGTGACGATCAAGGGTGCGACCTTCGCGCAACGCGTCGCCGCGAGCGTGTTGCACTCGGTAGGGCTGGACGAACTGGTGTGCAACGACGTGCATACGTATTCGCAGCGCGTGCTCGCGCTCGCCCACGATGCACCGCGGCGCGCCGCCTTGCGCGAGCACCTGCAAACGCAGCGCACAGCGAGCCCGCTGTTCGACGGCGCTGCCTTCGCGCGTGACATCGAGGCTCTGTACCAGCGCATGTGGGCACGCGCGGTCGCGGGTTTGCCGTCCGAGCACCTGCCGGCGCGGTGAGTGCGGGCTGCGCGCGTCGCTTTGGTTAGCATCGCTGCTGGTTCGACAGACCGGGTTCCACCCGGCAAGCTGCCCATGACAAGCACAGCGAGGCAAACAACCCGGCCCACACCACGCAGTGCGCTGCGCCTGCTGTGGTCGATCGCAGCGTTGTGGCTCCCGGCGGTTGCGCTGGCGCAGGGCAGTGCCTGCGATCAATTGAAGGCCACGCTCGCGGCGCGCATCGAAGCCACCGG
>JANOEG010000476.1:0-3495 GCA_031413095.1 Burkholderiales bacterium
GACCTTGGCCTACTGGTGGATCGACGGTTATGTCGATCTGAACGACGAGCAGACGCCGAAGCTGCGCGAGGCCATCGACCGCTGGTTCGAGTGGCACCGCCGCGTCGAGATGCCGCGCTATGCGGCACTGCTGGCGCGCGCACAGCGCGAGATCATGGAGCCGACGCTCAGCACGGCGCAGTTGTGCGCCTGGCGCGACGAAGCGCAGCGCCGTTTGGACGCCGCGCTCGATGAAGCCACGCCGGCCTTTGCCACGCTGATGGTGTCGCTGACGCCGGAGCAGATTCGCCACATGGAGCGCAAGATGGCCAAGGACGGTGAGGAGCTGAAGGCCGACTTCGCCCAACTTGACAAGTCCGAGCGCGCCAAGGGCTCGTTCAAGCGCACGCTGGAGCGCTACGAAAACCTCTACGGCAAGCTCGACGATGCGCAACGCGCCAAGCTGGCGCAGCTGCTCGCCGCGTCGCCGTTCGACGCCGAGCGCTGGCTCGCCGAGCGCGAGCGCCGCAACAGCGGGCTGTTGGCGATGTTGAACAGCGTATCCACGGCCGGGCGCGATGCGACGCCGGCGCAAGCCCAGGCTCAGGCGCAAGCGGCGGTGCGCGTGCTCGCCGAGCGCGCGTTGCGCTCGCCCCGCCCCGAGTACCGCGCCTATCAGGAACGCCTGACGCAGGAGAACTGCGCGCTGGCGGCGGCCATGCACAACGCCACCACGCCGGCGCAGCGCCAGTACGCACGAGACAAGTTGAAGGGCTGGGAAGAGGATGTACGGCTGATCGCTGCCGGCAGCGCCGTCAATGGCAACGGTCTGAACAACAACGGCAGCAGCCGCTGAATCGGCAAGCCGTCAACTCGCCATCAAGGCACCAACGACACGCTCACCCGCCGCGGGTTCTGCGCGTCCTTGGAAGGAAAGCCCTGCAGCGCCGCCTCGAACATCGCCCCGAGAAGTGCCACGTCGCCGATCGTGCCGCCTTCCGTCTGCGCGTGCGCCTCGAACAGCGGCACGCTGCTGGCACGGTCGCGCAGCAGCACGGCCACATTGCGCTCGTAGCGCTGTGAGTACCACTCGTTGCTGAAGCTGCCGTAGAACGCCGAGCGCGGCCCGCGGCGCCACGTCGGCGAGCGCCAGTAGCCGCCGCCCCAGCGCCACCACAGCGGGTCGTCCCACGGCGAGACCTCGGCGCGGCCGATGCGCGCACCGATCTGCACGATCACGTCGGCCTGCGCGGCATCGGGCGCGGCGCTGAAGCCGGCCTTCTCTAGCGCCTTGGCAGCGGCGGCCTCCAGATCGGCCGTGCGCGTGGCATTGGCTTTCTGTGACGGCAGGCGCTCGAAAGCGTAGCGGCCAGGCTTGCGGTCGGTCGGCCACTCGCTGAAGGTGGTGACGTCGCTGGTGACGGCGTTGAGCGCGGCGCAGCCAGCGATCAGCGTCGCGGCGACCAGCACGGCCAGAATGCGAAGCGATTTCATGAGTCAGTCTCCTGTCGCGGCATCAGCGTCACGGGCTTACCGATGGCTGGGCTGCCGCAGCCATCGTCTTCGTCGAAGGCCTTATCGCCCATCGGGTCGGCAACGCCTGTCGGTTGGAGCGTGGCGAACGGGTGCAGGTTCCGGTCGAGCAGGTGCGAGGGCGTCAACTGGCCCATCGCGCGCAGCATGTTGTCGCTGCGGCCCGGGTGTTTTTTCTCCCATTCGCGCAGCATGGTCTTGATCTGCGCGCGCTGCAGGCCCTCCTGGCTGCCGCATAGCGTGCAGGGGATGATCGGGTAGTCGCGCACCGCGGCCCAACGCTCGAGGTCGGTCTCGGCCACATAGGCCAGCGGCCGGATGACGATGTGCTTGCCGTCGTCGGACACCAGCTTGGGCGGCATGCCCTTCATGCGGCCGCCGAAGAACATGTTCATCAGCAGCGTGACGATGATGTCGTCGCGGTGGTGGCCGAGCGCGACCTTGTTGGCGCCGAGCTCCGTGGCCACGCGGTAGAGGATGCCGCGGCGCAGGCGCGAGCACAGGCTGCACATCGTCGCGCCCTCGGGGATCAGGCGTTTGACGATCGAGTACGTGTCCTGGTTCTCGATGTGAAACGGCACGCCGACTTTTGCAAGGTACTCGGGCAGCACATGCTCGGGGAAGCCGGGCTGCTTCTGGTCGAGGTTGACCGCGATCAGATCGAACGTGATCGGCGCGCGCTGCTGCATGCCCATCAGGATGTCGAGCAGGGCATAGCTGTCCTTGCCCCCAGACACGCAGACCATGACCTTGTCGCCGTCTTCGATCATGTTGAAGTCGCCGATCGCCTGGCCGACCTGGCGGTGCAAGCGCTTGGACAGCTTGTTGGCTTCGAAGGCGGTCTTGCGCGCCGCGGCGCTGTCGTTCATCGCGTTCATATCAAGCTTCCTTGAGTCCGAAGACCTCGACGCCGACGGCATCGCAATCCGGGTACACGTCGGGCTTCTCGGTCGAGACGCGCGCGGCGCGCACGTTCGGGTGCGCCAGCATCAGCTGCAGAACGTCATCGACCAGCGTCTCCTGCAAATGAATGTGCCCGCGGCTCACACGTTCCGCGATCGTGCTGCGGATGAAATCGTAGTCGAGCACCTCGTGCAGCTTGTCGGCCTGCGGCGTGGACGCTGCCAGCGGCACGAACAGATCGACGTTGATCAGCACCCGCTGCTCGCCGCGCTTCTCGAAATCGTGCACGCCGATGTTGATGTTGACCTCGTAGTCGCGCAGGAACAGGCGGCGGCAGCCCATCAGGGCAGGGTGGACGAGCAGGGAATGCATGAGGAACTACTTTTTCGAGGTGAGGAACGCCACGTCGCGCGGCTGAGCGAGCAGGTGCTGGCCGCCATCGACCAGGATCGTTGTGCCGGTGATGGCGCGCGACTCGATCGCAAAGCGCACCGTGCGCGCGATGTCGTCAGGCGTGGAAGAGCGGCCGAGCGGCGTCATCTGGTGCGCCTGTTTGAAACTGGCGTGGTCCATCGCCGTGCCCGAGACCAGCGTCACACCCGGCGCAACGCCGACGACGCGCACCTGCGGCGCCAGCGCTTGCGCGAGCAGCGTCGTCGCGGCTTCGAGCGCGGCCTTGGACAGCGTGTACGAAAAATAGTCTGGGTTCGGGTTCCACAGTTTCTGGTCCGACAGATTGATCACGCAGCCGACTTCGGCGCAGCCTTTCAGGTGAGAGGCGAGTGCTTGCGCGAGCAGGATCGCCGGAGCGGTGTTGGCGCGCCAGTGCGCGTCCATCGCCGCGTGCGAGAACGTTTCGGCGTTGTCGTACTCGAAATGCGACGCGTTGTTGACCACGGCATCGATGCGGCTCATCGACTTGACCACCGCGGGCAAGAGCGCGCGACACGCCGCTTCGTCAGCCAGGTCGGCCGCGAAACACATCGCGCGCGCGCCCAACGCCCGTGCATCGGCGGCGGTGGCCTCGGCCTCGTCGCGTGAGCTGCGAAAGTGCAGCGCGATGTCGAAGCCATGCGCCGC
>JANOEG010000477.1:0-4202 GCA_031413095.1 Burkholderiales bacterium
CAAGATACTTCCGGTGCTCGGCCTCATGGCAGTAGGTGCACAGCAGTTCCCAGTTGCTGCCGTCGGCCGGGTTGTTGTCGTGGCGTCAACGACGCCGTCGCCGAGCCGGTGGTTTACATGCTTGACCGCTACGTCGTCGGCGGCTTCTACCGCGTGCATGCCGAGCGCGGCATCGACGAGAACCTGAATGCGCCCGGTGCCGCCTTTGTGCCGCTGGCGTTTGCCGAGAGCACGCAACTGCCGAAGCCGGGCGCCAAGCCCGGCGCCTCCGCGCCGAACCGCTTCTACATGTACGGCGTGATCGGCCGGCTGGCGATGCTGGCGGCGTCGTACGAGCTTGAAGCGACCGATCCGGACGCGGAGATTTACGACTAGGGCTGCGGCTCTGCGAGGCGCTGCAAGAACGCCTCGCAGCGCGCGAGTTGTTCGAGGCTGACGAACTCGTCAGGCTGGTGGGCCTGTTCTATGAAGCCCGGGCCGCAGACCACGGTCGAGATGCCCGCGCGGTGGAAGAGACCCGCTTCGGTACCAAACGCCACGAGCGTCGTTCGCAACTCGCCGGCCAGGCGCTGCGCGAACTGCACCGCAGGCTCGTCTTCGCGCGCCAGAAAACTCGGCACGGCGCAGATCGTTTCGAAACGGATGCCGGTGGCGGCATCGACGGCCTTCATCGGCTGTTCCAGGCGCGCAGCCTCCTCACGCACGCGCGCTTGCATCGCTTCGGCTTCCGTGCCCGGCAGGTTGCGGAACTCGTAGTTGAACGTGCAGTCCTCGGGCACGATGTTGTCGGCCACGCCGCCTTGCATCACACCGACGCAGGCGGTGGTGTAGGGCACGTCGAAGCCTTCGTAGCGCTCAGGGTTGTCGCGCCACGCGTCGCCCATGGCGGCGATGTGTGCCACCAGCCGCGCGCCGGCCTCGATGGCGTTCACAGCTTTCGGCGTCAGCGATGAATGCGCCGGCTTGCCCTTGATGCAGCAGCGCCAGCGGTAAACGCCCTTGTGCGCAATCGCCGGCACCATGCCGGTCGGTTCACCAACGATGCACAGACGCGGCGCTAGGCCTGCTTCGCGCAGGTCGGCGATCAGGTGCGGCACGCCGAAGCAGCCCGTCTCCTCGTCGAAGCTGAATGCGTAGTGAATCGCATGCGGCAGATCGGCGGCGAGAAAACGCTCGGTCTGCGCAACGACCGTGCCTATGAAGCCTTTCATGTCGGCACTGCCGCGGCCGTATAGCCGCTGGCCATCGACCTGGGCATCGAGCGGATCGCGCGTCCAGGCCTGTGCGTCCCACGGCACGGTGTCGGTGTGGCCGGAGAGGATCACGCCATCAGGTTTGCCTGTGCCGAGCGTTGCAAACAGATTGGCTTTGCGCCGCGTGTCGTCGTAGGTCAGGCGGATCGGCACCTGCAGCGATCGCAAATGATCGGCGATGCACTCGATCAGCGGCAGGTTGGACTCGCGGCTGACGGTGTTGAAGCGCACCAGGCGCTGCGCCCATTCGCGGGCCGGTGTGGAGAGCTGCATGAGAGCGGACTGTAGTCGGGCTGATATACTCTCGCCCCATTGCGGCTGTAGCTCAGTTGGATAGAGTACTTGGCTACGAACCAAGGGGTCGTGGGTTCGATTCCTGCCAGCCGCACCAATGAAAATGCATCGGGTCAACTCTCACAAGGAGTTGACCCGTTTTGCTTTCAGGCTTCCGCCAGCGCCACCTGGTTGCGTCCACCGCGCTTTGCTGCGTAGCAGGCTGCATCGGCGGCGCTCAACACTTCGGCCGCATCCGCATGGGTGCCGTTGACGGCGACCAAACCAATGCTGGCCCCGACGCTGTAGGTTTTGCCTTCCCAGCTCAGGCGGTAGCCGTCGACGGCCGCGCGCAGTTTTTCTGCCAGTTCGCGTGAGCGCGGAACCGGGCATTGGGGCAGCAGCACTGCGAACTCGTCGCCGCCCAAGCGGGCCACGGTGTCCGACTTGCGCAACTGCGCTGCCAGCGCGTGTGCCACGTCGCGCAACAGCGCATCGCCCGCCGCGTGGCCGCCGGTGTCGTTGACCTGCTTGAAGCGATCGAGGTCGATGAAGAGAGCGCAGAACGGCGCTTCGGCCGCCTTGGTCGTGGCCTCCTCCAACATCGCCTCGAAGGCAGCGCGGTTCACGAGCCCCGTGAGGCGGTCATGGCTGGCGGCATAGCTCAGCTTGTCGCGATGGTCCTTGTCGGCCGTGGCATCGACGATGACCCAGATGGTGCCGCGCGAACGGTCACCCGGCACGACGGCGCGGCCGCGCATGCGCGCCCAGAAGGTGTGACCGTCGCCACGCTTGAGCGTGACTTCGCCATCGAACAAGCCATGCTGCATGAACGACGGCTGCGCCCGTGCTGAAAACTCGTCGTAGGCTTCGTCCGAAACATGGATCACGCGCGTGGATTGGCCGACGAGCCGATCGCGCTCGATGCCGAAGGTGGTGCAGAACTGGCGGCTGACCATTTCGAAGCGGCCCTCACGCGTGAGCGCCAGACCCACCTCGGCGTTGTCCATCACGGCCTGGATGTCGCCTTGCTGCGCGTCGCGCGTCTGCAGCAACAACTGGAATCCACGCGACATGGCGCCGATTTCTCCGTGCTGTTCCGGCCAGTCATCGGCCGAGGCCTCGGCGCCGCTCAGCAAGCGCTCGACCTGGTCGCGCAGTTGCACGATCGGGCGGGCCACTGCCCAGGCCACGCCGACGGCGAGTGCGCAAGCCAGCGCAGCGGCCACCAGTGCGGCCAGCAGTGCGGTGCGACGGGCTGCGGCCATCGGCCCCAGCGCCACGTCCCGCGGCGTCAGGCGCATCAAAACCCAGTCCGACAGCGGAATGCCGGCCATCGAGACCAGATAGCGCTCGTCGAGCTGGGCCGTTGCCGTCGTGTCGATCGGGCTGCCGGTGTCACGCCAACGCGCGACGTAGGCGCCGAGCCCTGGCTCCTCGGCCGCTTGGCCAAGGATGCGCTGCGCATCGGAATGCGACAGGACCACGCCAGCGCGGTCCATGACGACATCGCGCACGCCGTTCTTGCTTGACACGGCGCCATCCGCAAACAGGTTTGTCGATGCCAGCCGCAGCGATCCCGCCACGATGCCGATCGCTTTCCCGCTCAGGTCCAGCGCCGGGGCGGCGATCACGATCAACGGTTGTTTGCTGACACGGCCCAGCAGCGGCTGCGAAACGGCCGGCTGGTCACCCTGCATTGCCGCCTGGAAATAGTCGCGATCGGCAACGTTGGGCAGCTCGCTGGCCAGGCGTCCACGCTCCACGCGTGCGAGCATGGTGCCATCGGGCGTGGCGGCCAGCACGCTGTCGAACAGGGCGCCCAGGGCGGGCTTGTCGAGCAGAAAGGCGCCGATGGCCGTGGCATCGCCGAGCTGCTCGGCGCGCACCTGGCGCGCCACCGCGGTCAGCGTGGCTTTGAGCGTCTCAAGCTTGCTGCCGAGCAATGCCGCAGTGCGCTCGCGTTCACTGCGTTCGTTGTCGAGCAGTTGTCGCTGCAACTCAGCCTGTGTGACGGTGAGCACGGCGACACCCGCGCCGAGCGCGGCGGCCAGGCCCGTGACAACGCAGGCCGCGATGATGCGGAACTTGATCGAAGAGAACACTGCGGGAAAACGCATTACGGCCAGACGGGGCGAGCCTGAGATGGCGCATCGTGCGCCGATGCGGCGGCGTCGATCCGTGGAAAAGCGCGTTGAAGCGGTTCTAGTTCGCGCCGGCGCGAACTTCAGGCCGTCGCGGTGGCCTTGCGTTTGGCCCGGGGCGCGCGCGACTTGATCGCCGGGCCGGGAATGGCCTCGCGCGCTTCGAGCAACTGATTGATCTTGCCCTGGCCGCGCAGACGCAGGAAGCGCTCGAAAGCGAGTGCCACTTGCGGCATCTTCTTCGAGGGCGCGTGGGCCACGTACCAGCGGCGCTCGATGGTGTTGCGCGGCATCGGCAGCAGCGCCAGCAGGCCGGCCTTCATCTCGAGGATGCAGGTGTGCAGCGACAAATAGGCCGGCCCGAAGCCGGCGATGCACATCTGCTTGATGGCTTCGTTGCTCGACAGCTCGGAGCCGATGCGCAGGTGCAGGCCGGCCTCCTTGAACAGCCGCATCAGCGTCGTGCGCGAGCCCGAGCCGCGCTCGCGCACCAGCAGGTTCGATTCGGCCAGCCGCGCCATGGTCAGCTTGC